>JAGRAK010000070.1 GCA_020434645.1 Bdellovibrionales bacterium
TGTTGTGTCGCATTCTGGGTATTTTCAAAGGGTTTATTAAACATATATTTTTATGATAATCCGAACTCAGTTGTTTCAAATGAATTCGTCTGGAGCTGAGCATGCCGGTGACTTGGCTAAGGCATTTGGCTTTGGTGTAAGTCTTGCTATTAATGGCTCTATTCAATCTAAACCGGAGATACTTTTGCGATGAATCACTTTTTAGCGTCAATAATTGTCACTGCAATATTTAATTTACAATCCTTCGCTTTCGCAAAGGATTACCTTGTTATGAAATAAGAAATTGTAACTAAAATCAGTTTCAATTGTATTCGAGAGCACTTTATACTTTGACATTCACTCAGCCTCTGTTAGATGAAGGGGCATTCTAAATAAGCGGGGGCTTTAATATGTTTAAATCGATCATGACTCTTATAATTTTTCTACCGACAATCTGTTTTGCCAGTGTCTGCACTGAAAGCACTATTCGATCGCGTTTACAAAAATCACCCATGGTGCAAGGAGTGGTTGATTTATATGCCAAAAATCACAAGGTTGAGTGTCATTTGGCATTTATAAACACAATAGGCGAGATGGAGTCAGATGGAGAGCCAAATTCAGGTTTTGTAGCGATGTATTATTGCCCACGTACAGATGCCATGGGTTACCGCACAATTGCAGTTGAAGCCAATTGCGACAACGGGGATTTGTCAGACAAGCCCGTAGATCCTGTTTCCATCAGTTTTGATTTTGCTTTATAATCTCCAAAAGTTGCATCTTTGACATAATCACCGTGTAAATCGCGGCCTAAATCACCCCTGGCAAGGCCACTTTTAACAGCCCCGGCCTAAATTCGGTGCTTTTTTACGCTCAGCGTGGTAGGTAGCTCCCTTGCCTATGGATAAAGTTAATTTTTACGATTTCACAATGCCTAAGCTCGAAGCCTATCTCATGGAGAAGGGCTATGAGCGTTTTCGCGCCAAGCAGTTGTTTAGATGGGTCTACGGGCAGAAGACTATAGATTTTGCCCTTATGACCAACATGTCAAAAGCGCTCCGCCAGGAGCTTTCTGAAATTTTAGACTTTAATTTGCCTAAAATGGTGTCTCACCTTGTGAGCACCGACGGCACCCAAAAGTTTTTGTTCGATGTTGGCGGCGAAACCGTCGAATCGGTCTTGATACCTTCTGAAGATCGCATGACCTTGTGTGTGTCATCAGAAGTGGGCTGCAATATCGCCTGTAAATTTTGTTTCACCGGCAAGCAAAAGCTAAAAATGCGTTTATCGGTATCGCAAATTATGGGTCAGTATTTGGGCGCGGTAAAAGTGCTCAATGACACCGTGAGAATTTCAAATATTGTTTTTATGGGTATGGGCGAGCCCCTAGATAATCCAGTTTCGGTGTTTGATGCGATTGAAAATTTACATTCACCCAGTGGCTGCAATGTTTCACGTAAAAAAATAACAGTTTCAACCTCTGGCATTGTGCCACTGATGCCGCTCATCACAAAATCCCGCACGCGCATGGCCGTGAGTTTAAATGGTGCAAATGATGCCGTTCGTAGTTTCATTATGCCCATAAATAAAAAGTGGCCGCTGGCTGAGCTTTTAAAGGCGTGTCGAGAGTACTGTGATGAAACGGGTGATAAGGTGACTTTTGAGTATGTCCTTTTGAAGGGTATCACCGATTCAATTGAAGATGCCCGTGAGCTTTATAGATTGACTAAAAATATTCCAAACAAGATAAACATCATTCCGTTTAATGAACATCCAGGTTCGGGCTTTGAAAGGCCTGCAGAGAGTCAGATCGTGGCTTTTCAGCAGGAATTGATTAAGCTCGGGGCTCATGTGCTAAGACGAAAAACTATGGGTCGCGATATTTTTGCAGCTTGTGGTCAACTTCGTTCGGCATATGATGGTCACCCTGGTCGCCTCGAGTTAGCACAGCAAGGAGTATAGCATGAGCAAAATATTAGTAGTCGGCAGTATCGGTTATGAC
The DNA here is from genome assembly GCA_020434645.1 of Bdellovibrionales bacterium. GTDB lineage: Bacteria > Bdellovibrionota > Bdellovibrionia > Bdellovibrionales > UBA1609 > RBG-16-40-8. The sequence goes on from JAGRAK010000070.1 coordinate 1,979, forward strand.
ACGATTGCGACTCCCTCTGGCCGTGTTGAAGATGTTATTGGAGGTTCGGCTAATTATTTTGCACTGGCGGCATCGCTCTATTCTACCGTTAATGTTGTCGGTGTTGTGGGGAGTGATTATCGAGATTCAGATTTACAAATACTAAAAAAACGCAATGTGAATTTACAAGGCTTGCAAGTTGAAGAGGGTGAGACTTTTCGTTGGTCAGGTAGCTACGTTGACGATTTAAATGAGGCCGTCACTCTTAAAACTGAACTCAATGTATTTCGTAATTTTAATCCGAAGTTGCCAGAAGAATATAAAAGTTCTGACTTTTTATTTCTGGCCAATATTGATCCTGTTTTGCAAATGAATGTTCTAGATCAAGTGAGTAAGCCTAAGTTCATCGGCCTTGATACAATGAACTACTGGATTGACTCTAAGGTTGAAGATCTTAAAAAAGTTTTAAGTAAAGTCGATGTATTTCTTCTTAATGAAACAGAGGCGCTCAAACTCGCAGATGATCGAAATATTGTTTCGGCGGTTAAAAAGCTTTCATCTATGGGGCCGAAAAGTGTAGTTGTGAAACGTGGGGAGTACGGCTTTTTTATGTACTCTCACAACCAGTTTTTTGTATTGCCGGCGTTCCCGGTAGCGGATGTTGTAGATCCTACTGGGGCTGGCGATTCATTTGCCGGTGGTTTCTTCGGATATCTCAGCCGAAATGGAGATGTGTCGAATTTGCGATCATTGCAAGAGGCATGTGTTCACGGGGCAATAGTTGCAAGTTTCAGTGTGCAAGACTTCAGTGTTAGAGCACTTGAAGCACTCGACTGGGCAAAGGTCGAGACAAGAATGGGTGAATACATGAAGGTTGTCAGTTTCGCACAACCTTAGTCTTGATCATAAAGTTATAACGCCCAATATATTAACAATTTCCTGTGTTGTTCCGATTGTTTATCTGGAATGAAATCGAAAAAAAGTAAAGATTTAGAAAGCGAACTAATTCACGATCTGTTAGAAGATGACAGTTCAGTACCTAGTTCTGCGCCCACATCTTCGCCTGACGAAACAGTAAAGCTCAGCGAGTCGAAAATAATCCCGACAGATTTTTCAGCCCGCACTAAGCAGAGTCAGACTGCACAGCAATTTGAGGGAAGCGTTCACACAACAGTTGGTGGCAAGTTTGCAATGCGCCAGGGCGCCTCTGCGATGAGTATTGGCTCTGAGGCCGCTCTTATTCAGTCTGAAAATTTAAGAGTTGCACAGCAGAAAATATTCGAACTTGAAGAAGAGATTGAGCGACTGCGCACTGATAACGAGCAGTTGGCTGCTGCAGGTGAGACTATTCGCCGTCGTTCAGATGAATTGTCTGCTGAGGTTGAATTCAAGTCGCAAAAAATTGACGACATGAAAGAGCGAATGAATAGTGAAAAAGAAATTTTAGAATCATCTTTGAAGGCAAGAGATCGTGAGCTTCAAGAAATTAAAATGAAAAATCAAGAATATGAAATGCGCTTATCATCTAATCTGCAGAAAATCCGTGTACGTGAGCGTGAGCTTGAAAACAGATTAGAGCTTGTGAAGATGGAGTCTTCGGCTCTAGTACGAAATAAAGATGAGATGATACTAGAGCTAAAGCGCCAACTTGATCAGCTGACGATTGAATTAGAAAATTATCGCCAAAAAGGTCACGAATTGAACCGACAAATAAGTGAAAAACAAGAGATATTAAGGCGAACAGTGAAGGCCTTGAGATTGGCTCTCAGCATGCTTGAGGGTGGATCTGAAAACGCAGAGATTTTTAAAAAGGCGAAATAATAATGTGGGCAGACTATGTAATCAAAAAAATATTTGGATTTCGTGGTGAAAATCTACGCAATTATTTTGATGATTTAGAACTAGAGCTCGTTATCCCCAAGCTGATTCAATATATAAAAGGTAAAGTAGACTGCGAAAATGTGACTTGGATAGTGGCAGACGAGTTTTTTAGATTGTCCTCATCAGTCGACACACTTGAGGCCCTAGAAGATGAACAATTATTAAATCGTCAAATCAGGGTTCAGTCTTTGGTGCCAATCAGCGATGCTGAGTTATTGGCGCATACTTTACGTTTCTCTAAAGAGAGCACTATGCCACAAGCCTGCGAAACAGAAAGTGGATCTGCTTTGTTGGTCCCCATCATGTGTGTGAAAAAGCACGAGGCGTTGGCTTATCTTATATTGACTGGAGTGCCAACGGCGTCAGTCCAGAAGACAATACAGAGAGTGGCAAAAGATATTTCTAAAATGGCCAAACATATAGGTTTTAGTATTCAGCACTGGAACGCGCAAAAGATAACATTTTTAGATGACCTCACGGGTCTTTATAATCAGAAGTATATGAGTTTGGTTCTCGAAAATGAAATTCATCGTTCGCAGCGCGAAAATGCAAAATTTACAGTTCTTTTTATGGATGTCGACTTTTTTAAGACCGTGAACGATACACGCGGGCACTGGATCGGATCACGCCTACTCATTGAAGTGGGACATATTGTTAAAAGTTGTGTTCGACGCAGTGACTATGCTTTTCGTTATGGCGGAGATGAATTTGTGATAGTGCTACCCAATACGCCATCAGATAAGGCCGTAGTGGCTGCTGAAAGAATACGTTCAGCAATTGAAAAGCAAGAGTTTATTATTGACGGAGAAACTATTAAGTTGACGTTGAGTATAGGCCTTGCCGCATATCCAGATCATGCGAAGACATATAAAGATATTATTAAAATGGCAGATGAGGCGATGTACTGTGGCAAAAATAAAAGTCGCAACATTGTATTTGTAGCAAGCTGATGAAAAAGATTAAACTTGTAGTAAGTGATTTGCATTTAGGGGCCGGGCGCTTTCTTGCTGACGGTCGACTTAATCTATTAGAAGAATTTTATTTTGATGATCGGTTCGCTGAGTTTTTGCACTACTACACATCTGATGTATGGGCAGATCACAATGTTGAGCTGATTTTAAATGGAGACATATTTAATTTTTTGCAGACGGATTATAAGGGGCATTACCTCACGGTTATCACCGAAGAAATCACGCTCAATCAGGTTGAGAGAATTGTGGCGGGGCATGCCACATTTTTTAAAGCTTTAAAAAAGTTTGTAGCAAAAGGGCACGAGGTTACTTTTGTCGTGGGTAATCATGATCAGGGGCTGTTGTGGCCAGCCGTGCGCAATTATATCAATGAAGTAATTGGTAAAAATGTCAGGTATCAAAACATAGTCTACTACTTTGATGGTGTGCATATCGAACACGGCAACATGCATGAGGCCGCAAATCGAATGGATCCTCGCAAGTTTTTCTTAAAGCGAGATCTGCCTGAGCCTATTTTGAATCTACCATTTGGCTCATTTTTTTTCATCGAGTATGTTATGAAAATCAAACATGTGAACCCACATGTTGATAAAGTTCGCCCATTTAAATCGATGATGCGCTGGGGTCTTATTTTTCAAACTCTTTTTACATTTAAGTCTTCAGCTACATTAGTTAAATACTTCTTTAAAAGTATCTTCAGTCGTGACCCACGACGTATTTGGACATTTCGACGTCTTCTCAAAATATTTTTTGAAAGTGCGATATTTCCTGATTTGAGTGACTCGGCGCGAAGAATTTTGAAGGATGAGCGCTTGCACACAGTTATATTTGGTCACACACATGTTTATCAATACAGACAGTTTTCTAACGATAAAGAGTATTTCAATACAGGCACCTGGACTGAAGTCACGTCACTTGATGTGGCTTCTCTTGGTCGCATCACAAAGCTCACATATGTTTTGATTGAATACCCCGAGGACGAAAAAGGGCGCCCGCGCGGAAGATTGAAAGAATGGCGTGGATATCACAGAATTGAAGATGACGTGGCGGTATAAGCCTATTAAAATGATGGAGTCATGGGTACTGATAAAAAAGATTTTGGAATAGATGAAGTTACGGATAAGACGAGTGTCGTTCAAAGTGACACATTTAAAGTCCGTATTGCCGAAGCGGGGCAATCACCGCCTTGCTTAGTGCTGCTGGTTGGTCCGTCCAATGAGGTGGGTCGTCAGTGGGCAATAGAAAAAACGGATTATGTTATTGGTCGAGCGCATATGGCACATGTGCATGTTGATGAAAAGAGTCTCAGTAAATCTCACGCAAAACTTATAATGTCAGGCGGAGAGGTTTCAATTATCGATCTTGAGTCAACCAACAAGACTGTTGTGAATAGTAAAATTTTAACACCCCTGCAGCCGCAAAAACTTAAAAATAATGACCAGATTAAAACAGGCAATATTATTTTTAAGTTTCTAGAAAAGGGCAATATTGAGACTGTCTCAGTGGCACAGACTTTTAATAAGGCACTGATTGATAAACTGACAGGCATTAATAATCGTGGAGCACTTGATGTTCAAGGCGTTGAGGTTTTTAATAAGTCGCGCCTTTTGGGTTCTCCGATGAGCATCATAGTTTTTGATATTGATCATTTTAAAAAAGTGAACGACAGCTACGGTCACCAGGCCGGTGATTACGTGTTAAAAGACTTAGCTCATGTTGTTCGCGATAACTTAATTCGTGGAAATGATTACTTCGCTCGTTATGGTGGAGAAGAATTTTGTTTACTGCTTTTAGGAAGCCCCATTAAGCAAGTTGAAGAGATTGGCGAGCGTATTCGTCGTACTATACAAGATCACAGGTTTATATTTGAAGGGGCTGAACTCCCAATTACTATTTCAGTAGGTATATCTACAATACAAGAAACTGATAAGAGCTGGTCTGATATTTTCGCCCGTGCAGATAAAGCATTATATGATTCAAAACATGGCGGACGAAATCGTGTTTCTATGCAGCTATCATGAACGAGTTTAAATTAGGTCAATATTCTATATTCAAGGTTGTAGCTGTAGAGTCTATAGGCGCTTTTCTGGATTGGGGGCAGCCGAAAGATTTATTTTTACCTTATGCTGAGAGAAATCGTGTTGTTCGCATTGGTGAAGATGTCGTAGTTTACACCTATCTTGATAACAATGACAGGGTGACTGCGTCTATGCGTCTTGAGAGAAACAAAGCCAAAACTATTGAGGGTTTAACAGAAGGTCAGTGTGTTGATCTCATAGTGACTGATAAAACTGATTTGGGCTTTAAGGTTGTCGTTAACCAACAAACAATGGGTATGATTTTTCACAATGAGATATTTAAACCACTACGTTACGGCCAGAAAATACAGGGCTATATTAAAAAAATCCGCGTAGATGATCGACTTGACCTTATTTTGCAGAAGCCGGGTCATAAAGCAGCGGTAGATGATATTTCACCTCAAATCATAGAGTTGCTCAATCAGAGCAATGGCTTTTTAGATATTAACGATAAAACTGATCCTGAAAGAATATATGATTTATTCGGGGTCAGTAAAAAGAAATACAAAATAGCTTTAGGTGGTCTTTATAAAAATCGAATTATCACTGTTCACGAAGACGGTATACGACTTGTAAAAAAATAATAAATCCAGCCTTTTTTAAATAGTTGTATCAACTTGAGACAACTACTAGTTAAAAACTTCGGTTGTCGTGCCTATTTTTCGAAAATAAAGATTTTGTCTGATATTAATACATTAAATCTTAAATTCGACCGATATATTATGAGACGACATGGCTTTTTGTAATTGAAGCCTAATGGGGGATAATTTGAAAAAAAGAATTATATTCAGTTTGCTTCTTGGCTTTGCAACTGCATTTACAGGTATATTTTTTCAAAATTGCGGGAGCAACGAATTTGCATTTAGCACAATCACGAGTAGTGCGAGCGTCAAGCGTCAAGAAGTTGATCTTGGCGGCGGCGTTGTGCAAGTGACTGATAAGTTTGTTGTGCGGGCAGAAAAGCAATCTATGATTGATATGGTTTGGGTCGTCGACAACTCAGGATCGATGTCACAAGAGGCTGCCCATGTTCGAAATAATGTTTTGGCATTTGCAACAGCCGCCGAAAAAGAAGCGCGTCTTAAAATGGCCTTGATATCTTTAATTTCAAATAAAGGTTATGGGACTTACTTACCAGATTCTTTAAAGGCCGCGGGAGGCCTAGAAATTAATGCCACGGTCTCAAGTCACAATGCTCTTGTGATGTTGGGGTCAGCACTTTGTGTCGATCCCAATATGCCATTCTGTGCTGAATATAAAGTGTCGAACGCACAAGGTAAGCTCAATGGTTTTTTTCGTGATGGTGCTAAAAAACTTTTTGTCATTGTAACTGATGATGAGTCACAGATTTCAAGTTCTACCTTTTTGCAGTTTTTAAATGATAAATATCCGAATGAAAGAGCTCGAATCTTCGGCTTTGTCGGACTGGGTGCGGGTGTTAGCCCTTGTCAGGCCAAAACAGGTCAACAGTACGTGAATCTGTCGTCTGAATCGGCAGGAGCTGTTTATAATATTTGCTCCGAAGATTGGACTTCACACTTTAGTGAATTGACTCAGGCAGTGAGTGTCATTGCCAATTATGAATATGAGCTGAAGGTTTCTCAAATTAAAGAAATTATTTCAGTTAAAATTAATGGTGCGGTGCTGAGTCCGGCTGCTTACACCATTCAAAATGGTGTATTATCTCTAAATCCGACCACATCTATGTCACTTGCGGGTGGCGAACTTGAAATTGTGTATACATATAGTATATAGACCTTATTATTTTTAATAAGGTTGTAAATGAATCTTTTGCTTAAAATATTTGTTTTATTTCTTGCCATTACTGGTGCGGCCGCGCAGGATATGAATTTCTTTAAAATTCCGTTTGGCACACAAAACTACGGGAATCATC
>JAGRAK010000071.1 GCA_020434645.1 Bdellovibrionales bacterium
TGTTGCAATTCACTGTGTAGAAAACAAAATACCACTTTTTGTCGAAAAACCCATAACAAGAAATTTGCTTGGCTTAAATGAAATTCAGAATCATTCTAAGGCTGCCGGGAACTTTATACAGGTCGGATACAATCTTCGATTTAGCGAATCTATAAATGTCGTTAAAAACTCAATATCTGAAAAAAATATCAACAAAATTGAAATTAACTATCACACAAATAAGCCACAACAGCCCTTATGGAATTTAAATTCTCTTGTCGAATCATTTTTACTAGCAATTGCCGTGCATCCACTTAACACCGCTTACCACCTGCTAGGCAAAATTAAAAAAATAAACCAACTGGTCACGACAATCGAAAATAATCGTATAAATATAAAAGTGGAACTACTACACCAGAACCAAATGTTCAGTGAGGTGAATATTTCCAACACAACAGATAAATTTGACATGAATATAAAAGGGCTCGCCGATACGGAGCTAAAATTATTTATGCCTAATCTGCTAGAAGTCTGTGAGCTTTCTGCTGAACAAACTGCCCACACTATATACAAGCAGTCATCACTCAAACCTATCAACTTGGCATCAGGGTACTTGCAACAATTTACACATTTTTTTGAAGACCTACGCAATAACAAAGCCACAAGCAAGTCTGATATATCTGACTCAATATGGATGTATGAGTTATTTGAAAAAATACTAAAGGATGAAAGCTAATGAACACAGAGTCAGGCAAAATAAGTTTTGAACGCGGCATTTCCCTCAACTTAATCTCGGTGATTATGAATGCGGCCGCCATGACAATATCTAAATTTGCCCTGACTGGCATCAACCCACTAATCACTACACTTATTATCTGCATCACCTCCACTATACTTAGCTACACCTATATGAAATTTAAGAGACATACGCTCAGCCTAATAGAATTTAAAAAATTAATACCAATAGCTATTATAAATGCAGCAGCGACAATATTACTTTATGCCTCGATAGCCATACTAGACCCAGTTATCGTCGGTATGATTGGACGATTTTATGTTGTCTTCACCACTTTACTTTCGGTAGTGATTCTTAAAGAGAAATTATCACGTGCTGAAGGCATACTTATTGCCTTGGCTATATTCGGCACATTTCTTTTTGTTCAAACCGGCAACCAGGTGGCCTCTATTCACTATATCGGTGTGGCTATGGGGCTGGCTTACACGTTCTTATTTGCACTTGCTAATTTGTTTGTGAAAAAAAGTGTGCATAACACAAGCTCTGTTACAATTCTATTTTACAACAACCTTTTTGCCTCATTTGCAAGCGTCATACTCTTATTTGCCCAGTCAACACCGCTAAGTTCTGCCGACACGCCACATGGTAAAACAATTTTACTTGCCATATTGACTGCCGCAATAACATTTGGCGGCCTTGTACTTTTTTTCAATAGCTTCAGATTTTTGTCTTTTAAATTATCAAATCTAATTCGGTCGATGAGCCCCATATTTGTTGCGGCGATATCATGGCCTTTTTTTCCGATTAAGCTAGGCTTAGCCAATAGCTCTGGCGGCATAATCGTACTAACCTCTATCATTTTTCTATCTATTTTAGAGAAAAAGAAAGTGAAGGCACCATGAGCAAAACCGACATCTATGAAGATAAAACATTTTTTGGAGACTATTTAGAGTCTACATCTGAAAAAGATTTTTTTGCTGAGGCATTAGCAAAAAGAATAAAGCAAACGAACGCAAAAACTCTATTAGACATTGGCTGCTTTGATGGCACTCTCACCAAAAAAGTAGCTTTGAAGGCTTATGAGCTTGGTTCTCCGCTAGATCACATCACGGCTATTGAACCAGCTGCAGCCCCCCTCAAAGAGATGCAAAACTCTCTTGCAAATATGCCAGCAGGTACAAAGTGGGACCTTATAAACTCGAATATGGATAATTTTTTAAATTCTAACAAGAATACTTTTGACTGGGTCATTGCATCGCACAGTCTCTATTGGATGAACAATGTCAGTGAAAACATCAACAGCATTTCAAAATTGGGTAAAAACGGCGCTATCGTAATGCGTGATCCCGGCGTATTACATCAAATCGAAATTAAATACAGACCGCTTATGACAAAAAAAGTGAAAACATTCTATTCTTCGGCAGATGTCGTTGAAGAGCTGAACACATTAAACGTAGCACACACAGTTCAAAGTTTCAGCGCCACAATGAATGTCACAGCCCCCGACACTTCTCAATTTAAACAGCTCGCTGGATTTCTATTAGATCTCACTCTAGATGAAATTGATCCTCAGTATTTAGAAAGCCTACACAAAGAATTAAATGTTAAAAATGGCAAATCAAGTTATGGAATAGACATCATTTGGATTGGGGAGACTGTCTCATCGTGACTCATTACTTACTTCACTTCAGCTTGCTTACAATTATATTTCAAAGCTCATTAGTGTATGCAGAAGTAAAACCATTGCGCCTTCATCTTTCTTACTACCCAACAGTGGCCTCAGCTGGAGTATACATCGCGCAAGAGCGCGGCTGGTACAAAGACGCTGGCCTTGACCTTCAACTTGTCTTCAAAGACCTAAATATAAGCCAAAATTTAATAGACGACATAGCCGATGTCGCGATCCATTCAGGGCACGAAATCATCCGCCAAGTGGCGATGGGTCATGATTTAAAGGCTTTTGCAGTAGAGTATCAACGCAATCCATTGTCTTTAGCCGCCAATGCAAGCATCAAAAAATTAAGTGATTTAAAAGGCAAGACTATTGGACTTTTCACAGATCAAGAAAAAGATTTTATACGAGTTATGTTTGCCAGCGAAGGGATGAGTCTAGACCAAATACATTTTAAAAAGATTCACTCTTTTACTGTTAACGACTTACTTGGATTTTTGAAAACTAAAAAATACGATGCCATTCCGGTATGGGCCTTTAATCACCCCGTGGCATTTGCACTAAAAGGTTACAACACCCAACAGTATCCCAGTTACCGATACGGCTTTCACTTTTACGGAACAGCCTACTATGCAAAGACGGCAACTATTCAAAATCGTAAAGAAGAATTAGCAAAGCTAGTGCATATTACAAGACGTGGCTGGATGGAGGCATTTAAAAATCCTGAGAAAACTGCAAAAGAATTTATGAGCAAATGGTACCCAAAAGATCAATTAATAGATAACAACTACGATCTGACGCTCAAACAACAGATCATTCAAATGAAGCTAATTCAAGGCTATCTTTATGAGGGTGTCAGCCCGAACGGGTTTGGAGAAATGACTCCATTTCAATGGCGCACCAGCCTCAAGCTCGCCATTCGTGACAAGCTTATTTCTAATAAAAATATTAAAGTTGATGATATATTCACTGATGATGTAATGAAATTAGTTCGCGAGATGAAGCCATGAGAATAACGACAACATTTATAATCATTGCTGTCGCATCTTTACTCCTCGGGACACTCACAATATTGCCAGTGACCGAATCTTCATTAGACTGGAGTTTGACTCAACTAACATCTGCGCAGCGACACAACGTCAAGCAAGCTCTGGCCTCCGCGTTTGAAGACAAACGCCTTTATTTATTAAATCTCAGTCGTGTCATTCAGTCAGATGCTAATCTTGCTGGCGCTTTAGTCCTTGCCGACACTAGTCGCGACTATACTGTTTTCAATCAAATCTTAGAGGAGGTCAGGCTCAAATCCAATCTTGAATACTTTGAGCTGATGCCTGATAGTAAAGTTCACTCTGAGTCAAAAGTCATCAATGACTGCCTAGACAAGTTCAGTGATTTAGAAGAAGAGGGTGCCCTTTGCGAAAATGATGGTCAAATTATGGTGACCATGCTTTCTCCCGTATATTTATACGGAGAAAAAGTAGGCGTCATGTTTCTCGGCGCAAACCTAGTCTACACGCAACTTCATACAGACCCTCATAATGCAGAGAGTGGCAACCCATTTCAAGTTGTTAAAAAGAACTCACACATAGAGGATGAAATCTATACCCTCGATCAATACTCAATTGTCGGAAATCTAAACCCAAATATTAACTCGATAAAAGCAGTCACAACAACATTGTGGAAGATGATTGTTCTAGGCGCCATCATAGCGCTTGTGTTTATGCTAATATTCATTGGCTTTGCGTTACGATACTTCTTTCTTCGCCCCTTTCACACCGTGCTCTCTGAACTCAACTTAGCACTAGTTCACATTGAAAATAAAAACCCGTTTAAATTTAAAATAAAAAATGCAAGAATTTGGGAGATACGCAAACTTGTTAAAAGCCTTGAAACATTCGTTGCGAAGATTATTGAATCTGAACAGCGTTTAATTGAAAGCAATAATAAGCTTGCAAAAAATGAACAAGATGCCGCCATCGGCAAGCTTTCTAGGCAGGTGGCTCATGATATTCGCTCGCCACTAACCGCCCTTAATTTGGCAATACGTGAAGTTGATAAGCTCCCCGAATCTCATCGTGAATTACTTATTATGGCCACCAACAGAATCAATAGCATTGCTAATGATTTGTTAATTAACTACAAAAATATGCGTCCAGAAAAAATTAATAAAGAAAAAAATGAGATATCCGTTCACTCCAGCATTAGGGCGTGTGTTCTTGAAAAAAAACCTCTATGCAGCCAACGAAACATTGAGATTACATACACACCTGGCGAAAATACAGACGAACGCTATACTTCAATAGCACAAACAGAACTACAAAGCGTAATTTCAAACTTATTGTCTAATGCTATCGAAGCTTCACCAGACCATTCGAAAATTACAATAAGCACCACTATCTACGAAAACAGTATCGATATACTAATTCGCGACAATGGTGCCGGGATACCCGCAAGCATACTAGAAAAGCTTGGCAAAGAAGAAGTCACGTATGGTAAAGATCGCGGAAATGGCCTTGGTATTTTTTCTGCCTGCCAGATTGTAAGATCTGCTGGTGGTGATATTAAAATTTATTCAAAATTAGGTGAGGGCACCGAGGTTATTATTCAACTCCCGCTACTCTCCAGTGTGTCAAATAGTCTTGAGGAAGTGCAAATTCTAGCTGGATCAGAAATTGTTATTATAGATGACGACAAAACGGTTCATGAAGTCTGGAGACATCGCTTAAATGAAATTTCTCACTCACAAACGGTATTAGTAAGCAACATTATGACAACCAATCAATTTGCCGCTTGGTTCGCAAAAAACGGAAATCAGCCTAATAGAAAATTTCAATATTTTTTCGATTACGATTTATATAATCAGAGTGAAACTGGTCTCGATTTAATTAAAAAATATGGCCTCGAAAAACAAGCCACTCTTGTCACCGCCCACAGCGCAGATTCTGAAGTTATCGAGCAGGCGCGCTCAATCAGTGTCCCCATTGTACCTAAAGCCCATCTGGCCACGATTCGATTTACTGCGAAGTAATAGAACCGGTGCCAAGAGATTTCTTGCATATTGACAAAAAAACATTCGGCGGCATGTATATTAAAAACCGTAAAGTGCATAGTAAGCGAATTTAAGATTCTGACCAGTCAAGGCACCCCTCCCAGCAAAGACTTGCGAGCGTAAGGCCTAGCAATGCTCACGAATTATGCATTTAAATTGCTTCAAATTTAAGCAACCGAAAAAATGTTTTCTTTACTGAAATTCCTGTGGCCGATACCTTAGGCCTTCACTTGAAGGGGCTCATCGTAAATGCAAGAAAATTGGGATCGCATCTCTCATACACTTTCAAATCACTACAAAGGACACGGTTACAAGCGCTCCCTTTTTAAAAATATCAGCTATCTGCGCACCGAGATGACTGATCGCTCAGAGACCCGAATTGTACTCGGCGTACCCACAGAGCTTGAGCGCGGCCTCATTCAGCGCACCATTGCGCCTGACATCTCTCAAGAGGTACAAAAACTTGTACTGTCTCAATTCACTATTGAATTTGAAATTACCGGAGAGCAAATTACTTTTCCCGCACCAGTAATTGACCAAGAGCCAGAGCTCACATCTACAGTTGCGCACTTACCGATTAAAATGGCGACATCAAAAAAAGTAGTGAACTCAACAGACTTCACTCTTGCAGAAACCATACGGGGCGAAGAAAATCGCATGCTGATTAAAGCTATTGAGCAAACTCTCAATGAGCCGCAGGAAGTGCCTTTTCCGTTATTAGTAACTGGAGAATCAGGCGCAGGCAAATCTCACCACGCCAAAACCCTCTGGACAGAACTCAGAAATCGCTATGACGCTGATCGCGTCAAACTCATCACCGGAGAAAAATTCTTAACTGATTTTCTTGAGCACATTAAAACAAAACAGACTTGGAAGTTTCAAAAAAAATATCGTCATGAAACAGACGTACTGGTCATCGACGATATCTCATGCCTTAAAGGCGCCAAAAAAACTCAAGAGGAGTTTCTTGCCGTTCTCGATCATTTTCATTCATATAGAAAAATTATTGTCGTCACACTGCCGTGTCACCCAAGTGAACTCATTGGTCTTGAGCCGGCCATTGTGTCACGCCTAACTTCGGGGTTACACATTGAGCTTAAAAAGCCCTACGCCGAATTTCGCCGAAAGTTTATCAAAAACCAATTTGATAAATTTAAACTAAGCATAGAGATGTCATGCGTTGAACTCATTTGCGACAACACTCGATGCTTTCGCGAAATTAAAGGCTACGTGAATAAAATCAATTTTTTATTTGCAGGTCGCACCGATGTCATCCCCACGCGAGAAATCACAAGCTACGTACAATTTGCTAATCCAGTAGCGACACTTCAAACTCCAGAAGAAATTTTAAATCTTGCCAGCACAAGATTTAAAGTCGATGTAAAACAATTAATTTCTAAATCACGCGTGAAGAAAATTGTCACTGCTCGAAATTATGCCATTTGCATGATGCGCGACAAGCTCGGCCTCTCACTACAAGAAATCGGCCGCCACGTTGGCCATCGCGATCACAGCACCATACGCCATGCCATTATTAAGAGCGCCGGTACCGAGACGGCCCGAGTCGCTCGTCTGAACGTTTGATAAAATCAAGCTGCATCTCGACCATAGAGTTAAAAACATCAAGTAGACCGTCATGTTTGCGCATACTGGTATCAAAATCAAAACTAGGACCGATAAGCTCAATCACATGATGAATGGCTTCGATTGTCGAATAGCAATTCTCATGGGGCTGTTTACGAATACGAAAGTTCGACGGTTTATCTGGCGTAAAACAAATTTTGGGTAGGTTTATTAAATTCTGACTGTGCTTCAACATTTTCTTAGCCGTCGCCCAAGTGCCATCTATCACAATAATTGTTAGGGTTTTATCTTTGGGGCAAATTTCTTTAAGTTCTGCTTGCGACATAGTCGACATATTTTTTGAGGGTTCACCTGGGTGTAAAATCACTGGATACAGATCTGGATCATTTAAAATTTCGTTCAAGGTGTTGTGATTAGAGTAATTATGCCCTCGAAGCAAAATAGAATTCTTTAAACACAAATGAGACATTCGGCCTGTGGCCACACGTTTTCGCGCCTCAATGGGATGAATCAAAATCACAAATTTAAAATTCAGCTCAATCGGGTGAACTAAGTGACAATAACAAGTTTGGGGCGCTTGAAAGCAATCCGTGCAGCGTAAGCGCTGCCTAGAGTCTGACTTTTCAAGCTGTTTGCGTTTTTCGCGATACATTTCTAAATTCACTACTCTACTTTAACGAGATAACGTAGACTCGATCAATGCTAGACGTTCATCAAGGAGCCAAACGTACAATTCATCATGCTGACGCCTTAGTGTGGCTCGCGGGGCAACCCCCACTCTCGGGCTGCTCGATCATCACATCTATGCCCGACATCTCAGAGTTTCCGAAATTCACCTTGCCCGAATGGAAGACCTGGTTCACCGATACCGCAGCTCTTGTGCTGACTCGTTGCCCAGACGAAGGTCTGACTTTGTTTTTTCAAACCGATATCAAGCGAGATGGAGTTTGGGTTGATAAAGGCTATCTCTGCCAAAAAGCAGCCGAGCGTACTGGTCACGAACTTGTGGCGCATAAAATTATTTGTCGGGCTCCGGCAGGCATCACAACTTTTGGGCGCCCGGCCTATTCACACCTTTTATGCTTTTCAAAGTCAATTCGCCCCGAAATTGCAAAATCACTAACTGATGTTCTACCGGATGCCGGCGAAACCACCTGGACACGAGGCATGGGCACGAAAGCCTGCGAACTTGCGTGCCGCATGGTGATGAATTATACCGATACCCACACTATCGTAGACCCTTTCTGTGGCCACGGCTCAGTACTTGCCGTGGCGAACTCTCTTGGCCTTAATGCTATTGGAGTCGAGCTCAGTTTGAAACGCGCCAAGAAGGCTATGAGTTTGAAACTTGCCTAACACTCAACTCCACATCATATCGAAATGAAACCAGTCCCAGATCGTCATCACCTTCTTCGGCAAATCTCTGAGACATGACGAGTCGGCTCTGCTGTTCAGAAGGCAAATCCTTTAAGATTAGGTCTTTCTGATTCAATTCTCTAAATCGATCAAAATAAAGTTGGGTGGTTAACTCATGAAATCCACGTTTTTCAATTCGCAAATGAATATGCGGAGGACGAATCCACGTGTCGCTCGCCGGGTAAGCCCCGGGTATAATAGTTCGCAATCGAAACTCACCATTAGCAGCAGTTAAGATTTCAGCGCTATACTGAAAATTCAAATCAAGTTCCGCCGCATTGGTGTCAGAGG
>JAGRAK010000072.1 GCA_020434645.1 Bdellovibrionales bacterium
ACGCTCACTGGACAGATCAAACTTATATTGCCCCGCTTATTGCTACTGCTGATTGTGTCCCCGTGCTCATTAGCCATAACGATTTTATCTGCACAGTACACGCTGGTTGGCGGGGTGTCGCTAATGGCATCTTATGTAAATCACTTTTAGCTTTAAAAATTAAGCATCCTGAATTTCAGTCATTGCGTGTTGTTTTAGGCCCGCATATTCAGCATTCTAGCTTTGAAGTGAATAGCTCTCTAGCTATAAATTTTCAGGAGCAGTTTTATAAACTTGGTGGTCAAGATCAAGTTTGGACAAAGCATCCAACTGATCCCGGAAAGGGCTTTGTTAATTTAGCTAAAATTCTTCGCCAACAACTCGCTTCATTAGATATACCAGAGAAAAGCATATTTGAATTTAGCGTCGATACGAAGACAGACCCACGGTTCTCTTCATTTCGTCGTGAAAAAGAAAAGTCCGACAGAAATTTAAGCTTTGTATCTCGACTCAGCTCATGATTCCGACTACGATATTTGTATGAACAATCTCACAAAGTTCGGCTTATCCGGGGTTTTATCCGCAATATTTTTTGTATTTGCCACCGTTGTCTTTTTTATACCCGAGGCACGAGTTGGGCTGAGAGAATTTTTTTCTCCACCAGAAAGAAAAATACTATCTGTGGCCAGTGGTCGTATTTTTCCAGACAACAGTGGTCGCGTTGTTAAGCTTTTCACCCCCAAAGGGCTCGTACTTGAAATTTTTAGTCTCGGCGAGAACCAAAACGAACAGCTTATTGATCGAATTGAGCTGACTGATAAACGAGATGCCCATATTCAGTTTCAGGGTCGCGCCACAAATCTTGCCCTCAAAGATATGGACAACGACCAAGTATTCGAGATAATTGCCCCAAGCTACGATAGTTCACTGATACCCAAATTGAATATTTTTAGGTTTAATAAGAGCAGCAATAGGTTTGAACCCTATATTGAGTAGATTTTACAAATTAACCAGTTTGACGCTCTGCATGGGTCATGTTAAGACATCGTCCAAAGGTGGATAAAATGAATATGAAAATAGTTAAATTCTCTATCATATGTGGCTCATTATTAACAATTGCGGCCGGATGCTCAAATGGTGGACCGAGTATCAGCAAGAATGCCATTTGTCCTGGCAAGTATGATCCTCTAGCCGTTGATGATAATAAGAAATACGGAGAAAAACTATCTGTTAAGCCCGGTGAACCCTTTAGCCCTCCAGCAAGCGAATATAACTATAAAGGCTCTGAAATATATTATTACGACACAGATAAAGACATTAAAGTTCACCTCTCACAAACCACGCTACCAAATGGTGAAGAGAAGACTTCTATTGTCTGTGTTGGTGGAACCGGCATCACTCGCAGCATGGAGCCCCTTACTTTTTCAGTCACTTTAGTTTCAGATATTCTAGCAAATGAAAATTCACAAATGAAAGTGAAGCACAGAATATTCTCATTTGATTATCGAAACCGCCTGCAAGGCGCTCCTTTACAATATTCAGTAGAAAATGTAGATGCCGATTTTGTTGATGGGACTCCACAAAACTCATACCAAGGCGAGTATAACGAGATCCAACAAACATTTGCCACTGTAACTGGCGCTAAACCAACATATCAGCTCGTAGCTCACTTGGCGAAAACTGTTCGCGACGATAAATCAAACAAAGATTCAAATGTTATTGTTCGCACATTGGTTAGTTTGAGCCCTGAGTCGCCCTCTTCTGATTAAGATTTCTCCAGGATTTGCCTTCACGCATTTTACGGTCTAATTGAAACTTCTTAACGGCCGCATCATGTTCTTTATAAGTTTCAGAGAATACATGAGTCCCGTCATTACGACTTACAAAATATAAATAATCTGAAACGTCAGGGCGGACTGCTGCTAGCAATGCTTCTCGCCCAGGATTCGCTATCGGCCCAACGGGGAGGGCTTTAACCGTATAAGTGTTAAACGGTGTGGGTCGCAAAATATCAGATTTTGATATATTTTTTATTGTTTTTTGGGTTTCGTTTAACATCCCATATAATATTGTCGGATCAGATTGAAGGCGCATACGCTTTTTTAATCGATTATGAAAAACAGATGATATAAGCGGGCGCTCACTTGGCGCCCCGGTTTCTTTTTCTATCACACTTGCTAAAATTACTTGATCATGAAGTGGCATTTTAATTTGGGCTTGAGCGTTTATTTTTTTAATATTCTCAGTAAAGTAATTGTACATTCTCCTCGCGAGTGTCTCAACAGATGTGTATTTCGTTATAATATAAGTCTCTGGGAATAAATAACCCTCCATGCTTATAAGATCTGAACCTGTTGTGTTTTTTATAAATGTGGGGTCACGAACTAGGCGTAAAAACTCATCGCCTTTCCCAGGCCACATTTTATTTAATTCATCTCTGATTTCGTAAATGTTAAACCCCTCAGGGACTGTCAGCGAGTATGTTATGCTTTGACCAGAAACAATTATATCTAGTACGTCTTTTGGCCGCATATCTGTACTCAGTTTATACTCACCAGTTTTAATATTAGTCGTTTGATTAGTAAGTTTCGCGTACCAACTAAACAACCGAGCGTCTTTAATAATTCCTTCTGATTCTAAATTGTGAGCAATGCGCCCAAAACTGGCTCCTCCGGGAATATCAAATACAATTTCTTTTTTCACAGTTTGTGCTGGTGTTGTAATAAAAGAAATCGCGCGCCATGCAAAATAAATAGCAACAATACAAATTCCAGATAAGAGAAATGCAATTACTTTCTTCAAAACATACACCTCTTGAGTTTATGTATAATCGTAAGATATGCCCGGGAACATTTTGTTTTTATCAAACTCTGTTTCATCTTCTAAACTCGCCACTGGCGTTGCACAATATTGAACAGCAAAGTGACCTGAAGGTCGATCGTTTCCAGATTTACCCAGACCACCGAAAGGCATTTTCGAACTTGCACCATTTGTCGTTCTGTTCCAATTAAATAGCCCCACTCGAGTTTCAGCTAAGAAATGATCAAATAACTGCTTATCTTTACTGAATAAAGCTGCCGCCAAACCGTAACCGCCAAAATTAACAATTTCAAAAGCTTCTTCTGGCTCTTCGACTGTATAAATCGCCACATTTGGGCCAAAGATTTCATTTTTCTGGTAGGTTGATTCTTTGTTGAGTTTGCCCACCAAATGTATAGATGGTGATACGTAGTAGCCCTCTACGCCTACATCTAGTGACTTGCCACGCATCAAGCTCTCTGCGCCTTCACGCCCTGCAATTTCTTGAAATCGCATATATTTCTCAACAGAATCTTGACTGATCAACGGACCCATAAAAGGATTTTTTGACCAGTGATCCACACTCAATTTTTTAGCGGTCGCGTGAAAATTCTCAACAAATTTATCTTTAATATTTTTGTGCAAAACAACGCGACTTGTACAAGAGCATCGCTGTCCCGACGTCATGTATGCTCCGACTATAGTTTCGTATACGGCTTTTTCTAGATCCGCGTCATCCCAAACAATGGTAGAATTTTTGCCACCCATTTCTAACGCCAATATTTTCCAGTAGTGATCTAGGGTGTCTTGCTTAATTTTTAAACCCACCTCATAAGATCCTGTGAACAAAACTCCATCGACATGTTCACTTTGCACCAAACGTTTACCAATTTCAGCTTGGCCTTGAACTAAATTAAAAACTCCCGGAGGAAAGCCCGCTTCTGCAAAAAACTCCGCCAGCAACTGGCCTACTGCTGGAGTCTTATCTGATGGCTTGAAGACAATTGTATTTCCGGCGATTAAGGCTGGAACTATATGCCCATTGGGCAAATGCGCCGGAAAGTTAAATGGGCCCACAACAGCCATTACCCCACGTGGTTTATACCGAACATAGCCATCAATATTGGGAAGAGCTCCTGGAATTTTTTCTTCAGATATTAGTTTTAATGAATAGTCTAAGGTTACACTGATCTTCGCTGCGAGTGCCGACGCCTCAGTTTTACTCTCCCACAAAGGCTTTCCTGTTTCTCGAGAAATCATAATAGCCATCTCATCAGCACGAGCAGTATAAACTTGCTTCAACTTAGACAGATATTCTTTACGTTCATCGAGCGTTGTGTTCTTCCAGGTTTTAAATGCCTGTTTTGCCGCTTCACAAGCGGCAGCAACATCATGAACACTAGACTTTATTTCAATAATTGTATCTCTAAGATCTGCTGGGGATACAATTGCCCATTCATTGCCGCCACCATCTGATTGAGTCCAATTACCGTCTATATAGTTGCCCAAAAAGGGTATCTTTTTATTATTTTCCACTTTTTCTACCTTTTATTTTAGTTGATGGTGTCGGAGTGAAATAAATTGTTTCACCCGGCGACAACTCCATTGTTTTCATTGATTTCTCTGGCAGATAGATTTCATCTCCGCGCACCGAACAGGCTGTCTGCCCAGCTAAAAATATTTTTTCTCGGCAAATAGCTATTAGTCCCTGCTCAGAATATTCACACGACTGATCGTTTTTAATTTTAAGGAATTTTGCATTTTTTATCAATGATACGTTTTTCGCTTTAGCACTTAGATGTGGGCCGCCGTCAAATGGATCCACCTCATTCATGTAAGAAAAACCTATAGACTCTAGTAGATGCAAAGCCGGCTGCGTCTCTTGCGCAACTCGACCTAACACAAGTCTCGCCTTTGCATCCAACAAACAGAGATAAATATCTTCTTCGGGAAACAAACTACGAATAAATTCTTTATTTTTCTGACTCAGCAAATCTGCTTCTTGATATGGCATTCCAGTAAACCTTCGCCCCAGTGACTCCCAAAATTCACTACGACCTTCTTCGGTTAGTGGCGGAGCCATTTGAGCATACACATTTTCTTCAAAATTATCGGGATACATGCCGATATATAGAAATCTCGCAAGACTGACTTGCTTGCCGATTTTCTCTGGGCGACTCCGGTATCCGTAATCCACAACCAGGCCACCTATTTCAGTTGGTCCGTCTTCATTTATTTTAAGTCTCAGTATCTGATGGATAAAACCAACTCCAAGGTCTTTACTAAATCTCTCTTTTTTCAAAATCTCAAAACTATAGCTCGGCTCCCCGGGCGCACCATGCTTAGCCACGACTTGTGAACTGCCCGCCACCATTTTCTGTTCGATGTCTTCTATAACAAAAAGATACTGAGCTTCGTCTTTTTTTAATTCTCCATTAAATGCGGCAATACTGCTCTCAATTTTTTGCGCTATCGCCTTTTTATCTTGTGGTAGATTCAATAAAGAAAATTGTCTAGCCAAGGCATGCAAGTCATCTAAATCATCTGGCGCTGCGCCACGTACTAAGAAATTCATGTGCAATATCTCTCAATCATTTTTTTATAAAATTCTTCTGTCATTTTTAAATCTGAGACTCTTACATGCTCTTGAGAAGCATGAGCCTGCTTTAATATATTCCCGGGACCGAATGCAATTGTCGCAACCCCAAGTCTAGAGAAAATATTCGCTTCTGAACATTTTCTGGCCGCCACCCTCTGCACACCAACACCCACTTCTGACGCTACACTTTTCAGAATTTCAGTGAACTCACTTTCTCCAGAGAATTCAAACGGTGGCTTATAATCAAGTATACTAAAGCTTGCCCCGATCCCGCTACACTCCGTGCGCAATCTTTCAAGCCAAGATTCATATACAGATCGATCTTGGCCTGGCACAAGTCGACAAATTCCTGATATTTTAATTTCTTCGGGATAAGTCCTGATTTTACCAATAGTAATTGTAGAATATGCCGGGACACAATCTGCGTCGTGGACTGATTTTAATTCTGCAGATAGAATTTTTATTGCTTCACCAATTCTAACTAACTTCATTAGCGATCCCTCGCGAATACCGTCTACTATATCTATCTCTAGTGAGGCTGTATCAGGATCCACTTCTGAACTCATTCCCCCGTCCACTGAAATAATAGATATTCCTTGGGGCAGATTTTTTAAATAGTCCAGCATCCGAAGAATTGGGTTGTCTTCAATGTTTTCTATGTCGCCATTAGTCTGTGAGCGCGAAAAAATTTTACTTTGCGAAATACTCGCCTCAACACTATTGTGCTTTTCATGATACTTTATCTCATCTGCGCTAAACGGAATTGAGATTTCTACTTTTGCGTAGCCCGGCCCCTTAGTTGCAATCCTTAATTGTGTAGGCGCCCCAACGAGAGCCGCATCTGCTTTCACGCATTTTTTTCGAATGAGTCGAATTGCTCCGGCACCACTTGACTGCCCAAAAGTACCCACTAGAACGGGGTTCATGTTTTTATATGATAAACCATTTGTTGCCTTAAGAGCGAGAAGTTTACAAGCAAAGTCAGCCTTCGCGTCACTTAATCCGAGTCCATACATATCTTCACCATCAACACTTACATTAAATGGATTCGCCCCCGTTCGCACCCAATGGGCATAATCACCAGGATCAGGTGTGTCCAGATGTGCTATTAACAAGAACTCTTTTGCACTTGGCGCCGATGTGTTTCGAATAATAATATTTGCGTGGGCTACACCGTTATACTCTTCATTCTGTACTTCGCATGTGAGTCCAAATGATTGAGAAAGTTCAGCTACGAACGCCACTATGTCTTTTGTTCCGTGAGTTGTTGAGCTATCAATTGCCGCCAACTTACGACACAACTCAACACAATCCATTCAAGAAATCTCCTTTATAGATTTCTCTATAATTCCCTTGGCTACATTTATGTCTGCTGAAGTTAAAATAGCTGGCAATAAGAATCGAAGCTTATATGGTCCTTTGCCGCAACCAAAACAGATCAAGCCGTTCTTATAGAGAGTGTGCATAAGACGATCTACTTTATCTTTGGTTCCATCCATTGGGGTGACGGCAACCATTAACCCCAACCCTCCAGCATCCTGCAATAAGCCCTTACAAGTGGTACTGTTCAAATCTTCTAGCATGGACACAAATTCTTTATGAATCATGGCTATTTTACCGCCAGGTCCCATATAATTTTCTTTATCCAATATGTTCAAAATTTCAAGTCCTGCGGCGAGCGAGACAGTTGACCCAGAAAATGTTCCAGAAATTAATCCCGGCTTAGGATTAAATTCTTCAGTATAAAACGTAGCGCCATTCTGCGCTGTTTTGGCGATAGTGCATACATCGATGAAATCGCCAATTCCCAGCGTCTCAAACGCAAAGAAATTTCCGGTACGGGTAAAAGTTTGCACCTCATCTGCCCAAACAGGAATTTTGTGCTCTCTGCAAAATTCTAAAATTGGCAAAAAGAATTCTCTCGGCGCCACATTGTATCCGCCTTCACCTTGCATAGGCTCAAAAGTGAAACACGCAATATTTTGACCATGCTTAGCAACATGTTCTTTGAAAACAGATAATGATTTTGCAGAGCTGTTTGGATCAGTTTTATCAAACCACGGTACACGCAATACTTCATTGTACTCAGGAAGCCCCACTTTAAAATTTGGATTATCTGTAATTTCAGCCATCATAGTAGATCTGCCCGCGAAAGCCGCATTCATTGCGATGACCATTCGTGCAGGCGTTTTTTTCTGCCGACATGCTTTTAATGCGTTTTCATTTGCCATTGTGCCGCAGGTAGAAAGCCATACATATTTTAAACGACTATTTCGACTAGCAAGATCTACCAATTTTTTACTGATTAAATGATATTCTCTGTTGGGTTCAAGATTTCCCTGCATCACGATATCGCTTAAAGCTCCGCGCAAAGAGGCCGACATCACTCGGGGGTGACTATGCCCCAACACGTGTATACCTATCCCATTAATCAAATCGAGCTTTACACTACCATCTATCAATTCGACATATGCACCACGCCCAACGCCCGTACCGACAAACGGAAAAAACAATGGTCGACCCCGCACCGCTCCAATATCATCCATTACAGTTTTAGCTGTCGATGCTAGTTTTTCATCAGGAGCACGAATGCCGTCTATCTGCTCACCGATGGCCTGGGCTTCTTTTACCGCCTCGTCTAGAAGATTTTTGATTTTTAAAGATTGCTCTAATTGATGACCCTTCGTGTTTAACATAAATTTCCTTTTCATTATTAAAAGTAAAACTTTACTCTTCGCATAGAGTGAAAACAAGGCTAAGATTGCTACCTATGCTTGCCATTATTTTTTCTCTATTTGTTCATTTTCCCCTGTCCGCTGATGCGACCGGTGTCGATGGTTTTCAAGCCGGAATTCGACTCATGCAGGAGCAAAAATTTGAGGAGGCCGCTAAGCAGTTTGAAACCGAATATATCAATGGAAAAAATTTTGCTGCGCTCTACTTTAATTGGGGCTTATCTGAATATCGGTTAGGCAAAAAAGGTCTAGCTGCTGCCCTCTGGCGCAGGGCATTATTTTTTGATCCAGAACTCGCGCCCGCAAGCCAAGCCCTAACTTTCATTGCACAAGAACTTCCTAGTCAGTTTGCCTCTTCTGATCTCTCTGCATGGGCTACTTTTCAAATCAAAGTTCTAGATAGAATAAGTCTAAATAAACTCCTCTTTTTATGTTGGATATTTTTTTCTGCCGCTGGCGTTTTATTAATTCGCTATTGGGGCGGTTATACCCGAGCCATTAAAAACACCACTCCGCTTCC
>JAGRAK010000073.1 GCA_020434645.1 Bdellovibrionales bacterium
TTGCTTTTCCGTAGTAGGAATTGGGCTCGACGGGGTACTGTTCGGATTCTGTAATATCAAGAAGTGATTTTGTATCCTGAAGAACTGACTCTGAACTGATATGTACAAATCGCTTAACGCCATTTTCGGCGGCGGCTGCGGCAAGATGAGTCCGTTGTTGAGCATGTCAATGTGTGACCTTCATTTTAAATTATTTTGTCCGGCGGACAGTCTTAAGTTTTTATTCGGACGTTATAACCTATATAGCGGCAAGCGAGATCCGGAAGGGCTTGCCAGCATTTTGCATAAGCCTCTGATTACAATTTTTTTACAGGAGAACAAAATGCAGTACTGGCAAAGAGAATTAGAAAAGACAGAGTTTCAAGAATTTGTAGATGAGCTTCAGCATCGTCGAAAAATAATTAAAAAACTCGGATTTGATGGCTTGCCCAATTGCTTTGATTATGGTCAGCGCGTGGGATTTTTTTATGGCAAAGCTCAGCTCGACGCCAACGTTGATGCCGCGGCTCAAGTAATGACTGAGTGCGGTTATAGTTTTGGTACTCTCATCACAAGTGACGAGCGCACAGCTTCAGTGCTATCGGATTGCGGGAAGAGTTATGTGGTTTCGCCATTTTCATTGTTTCCAATTAAGTAGGTATGGGTCTTTAGTAGTCATGAACCATTCAGCAGGCGCGAATCATTAAGTAGATTATACGAGTCTTTTGCCCGAAGTTGCACGTTGGTACGCCATGCCAACGTGCAACTTCGGGCATATGGGGTATGCCCATGAGATACCAAGCGGAGGTCATCGCTTGTTGGACACGACTAGCATCTGCGAAGTTTGAGCTGCGACACTTGCGCCTTCAGCACCTGCCAGCGCCATAAGATATGATGCTTTTTTCCCCGGCTGTGACTTTTACACAATACCAAATAACAAGGTGCGAAAAATCCAAGCAAGTGATATCCATAGCTTACAAGACAAATTTAATTAAAAACGAGTGGCATCCTTCTTGTAGTAATAGGGATTATGTTTTTACAAAGAACGATACGAAAACGAGTAGAAGTGAGCGGAATTGGTCTTCATACCGGTAAACCGGCGAAGCTCACCTTTTGTCCAGCGCCTGAGAATACAGGCATCTTTTTTGTGCGGGCTGACCTTCCGGGGCGCCCGGCTGTAGCGGCACGCGCTGATCATGTTTCGGCTACCCAACTTGCAACGACGGTGTCTTGCCCCGAGTTTTCTGTTTCAACAATTGAACATTGTCTATCAACTCTTGCGGCTTTTCGAATTGATAATTTACTCATTGAGCTTGATGGGCCAGAAATTCCAATTGGGGACGGCAGCGCCAAAATGTTCTTAGATGCCCTTATGAGCGCGGGAATGATCGAGCAAGGTGAGCCACGCAAGTATGCCTACATCAATCAGACTATCTATTATGGTGATAGCGAAAAATATGCTTATATTGCCCCTTACAATGGGCTGCGCATTTCGGCGACTATTGATTTTTCGCACCCTCGTATTGGCAAGCAAACACTCGATATTGATATTAATGAGCAGTCGTTTTCTCGAGAAATTTCGTCAGCCCGTACGTTCGGCTTTATGAAAGATGTTGAGATGCTTCGTGCTCGCGGACTTGCCCGAGGCGGCAGTATGGAGAACGCTATTGTTTTAGACCCAGAAGAAATCTTAAACCCTGAAGGGCTAAGGTTTCATAACGAGTTTGTGCGTCACAAAGTTTTAGACGCATTAGGAGATTTAGTAACTCTTGGAATGCCCATTATGGGGCATCTTGTGCTTTATAAGGCCGGGCATGACCTTATGAACCGCCTGGTTAAGAAAATTATTGAGTCACCTGATAGCTATCGCACCATAGAGTTAGGTGCTGATCTCCCAGAAAGCCCATTCGAATCTCAGTATCTTTGGGCATAGCCCCACGCGCTCCTCTTGCCAAATATCAGGCACTATGATTCAAATGATCGTTCGTTAATTCAATCTGAGGAGAAAATCTATGATTATCGGTGTGCCTAAAGAAATTAAAATTGGTGAAAACCGTGTTGGTCTTACTGACGCCGCTGTTCAACAGCTTACGATTGAAGGGCATACAGTTTACGTCGAAAAAGATGCGGGGCTGGGCAGTCGTATTACAAATGAAGCTTATGAAGCCGTCGGCGGAAAGATTTTAGATTCGGCAGATGAAGTTTGGGCAAAAGCTCAAATGATCGTGAAAGTGAAAGAACCACTCCCTGAAGAGTATGATCGAATGAAAGAAGATTTAATTCTTTACACGTATTTGCATTTAGCGGCAGAACCAAAGCTGACAAAAGCACTTTGCGATAAAAAAGTAAAAGCTATTGCCTATGAAACCATTCAAGATGCTGATGGCAGCTTGCCACTACTGACGCCGATGAGTGAAGTGGCGGGTCGTATGGCTACACAAGTGGGAGCAACTTATTTACAAAAAGACCGCGGTGGTATGGGTGTTCTACTAGGCGGAGTGACAGGCGTTGAGCGCGCAAAGGTCACAGTTATTGGTGGCGGAGTCGTGGGTATCAATTCTGCCAAAATGGCAATTGGATTGGGTGCCGATGTGACAATTATCGATGTGAATCACAGACGACTTGAATACTTAGATGATGTGTTTCAAGGTCGAATTCACACTCTTTACTCGAATTATTTGAATATCGAAAAATCAGTTTTAGAGTCTCATCTTGTAATTGGTGGAGTTCTCGTGACAGGGCGTAAGGCGCCAAAACTTGTGACCAAAGATATGGTCTCTCGAATGATGAAGGGCAGTGTCATTGTAGATGTTGCTGTCGACCAAGGGGGTTGCATTGAAACATGTCGTCCAACTTCGCACACTCAGCCGACATATGAAGTAGATGGGGTGATTCACTATTGTGTTCCGAATATGCCGGGTGCAGTGGCACGAACTTCAACTTACGCATTGAACAATGCAACTTATAAATATTGCTCAATGCTAGCGCGAATGGGTGTTGAAGATGCTATTGCTAAAGATAAAGCATTGTTCCCAGGTCTAAATGTGTACGGAGGCTATGTTGCGTATGAGCCTGTTGCGCGCGATTTAGAAATGGAATACCGCCCGTATAAAATTTAACACCGGGTTGATTCGATTATTTAATACTACATTTCAATTGAGATATTTCCCCACTGTTCGGTTCGGAGCAGTGGTAGGGAGTATTTATGAAGCCGATCTACTACTTTCTTATGGGGATGACCATAGCGTTTTTTTCTAGCGGAGGCGATAGCCAAAAGTGTGTTTGGTAGTGCTCTTAGTAAATTGTCGCTGGTGCTGGTTTTGCTTCCGTGGTGTCCAAGTATTAGAAATTTAATTTTTTTAAGCTCTGGGGATGTTCTCCAAAATTGTTCGGCGACTGCGGTGCTATCTCCTGGAATTAAAACATCTTGCCCTTTGCTATTTAGTACATAAACACGGCTCAGGTCGTTCGGCTTGATGAGATGTTTTGGCAGGGGAAGTTCGTTTGCAAGTGTAGGCTGCTCTTTGCATTTTGGAATAGAGCTGAGCAGCCATTTCTTTTTAGAAGAGAGTTTTTCTCTGGGGAGCTGGATAAGGCAAAGACTGTTTAAATTTTTTTTGCCCCAAAAAATAAACTTTATATGATCAGTGTCAGCATGCGAGAGATGAATGAAGTTGCGGCGTTCTCTGCACATGGTTTTGATTCTCATTTTTGGCGCAAATTCGCCGCCCATATCAAAATGAACGCATTTGTTTGATGATACGTAAGTTGTCCACTGGCCTTGTCCGACATTCCAGATATAGAGGCGAGCAGGAAGCCCTGTTGCAATAGGGTGAGATGTGAAAAGTAAGATTATGCAAAATAAAAAAGCACGCATTAAGCCAGTGCTCGATTCCTAGTGACTAAAAAGTTGTAAATCAAAATATGCAGAGACAGAAGGTAGATCCACATAGCCAGAAGCGGGATATGAAATGAAGAGCCTGGAAGTTTAAAATACTCTGCTAGGGCATGAGATAGAACTAAGGTGCCACCCCAAATAGGATCTACAATATAAGATAATGGTGAAATCAAAAAGCTGAGTAAACTTGCCGGAAAGAGAACAACACCCAAAATTGGGCCAAGAAGCCAATTGACTAGGGCCGTGAGCGGGTGCTGAGGCTGAAGGCCAATAAATATGGGGATAAGGCCTAGATACACGGCAAAATGTTTTTTGAGTTCAGATTGAATGGGCAGAGAAACTAAAAGTGACGCGATCCAACTCATAATAAACGAGAGAGATTTGATCCATTCGGGAAAAACCATCAGCGTAAAAAGACCAGCTAGAAGTGCAATGTGATGCCCTTTCCAGAAAAGTTTTTGTTCAAGACTGCATTTGCGTAACATAAAACTTATAAGAGCCCTTGTGACTGGCGGTAAAAGTGAGCAGCAAAAGGCAAAGAATGTGAGAGTTATAAAAATAATGAGTTGGCCACTTCGGCCAAGCCGTGTTGTGACATGGTTGAGGAGCTGTTCAAGAAATATAAGATGAGAACCCGAGACAACCATCAGGTGGTAGAGGCCAATGGTTCGCATATCCATTCCGAAGTCATTTAATTCGGGGTCAGCTCCACAAACAATTGCTGAGTAAAGTTCGCGATAGGCTGAGGATGGCGGAGAAAAGCTAAGACAGATTTTATGTGCGTATGAAATTGGGTTTGCCAAAAAAACATGCACGTAAGAATTAATCAATAGAAACAAAATAGTAATTATAAATATAGTTTTCCACATAATGGTTGCTCAGTGCACGTTTGCGGCCACTATCAGGTCAAATATATTGATTACAGATGATTTAAGAATGTCCGAATCGCAATTTATTCCGAATTTAAGGAAATGAATTTAAATTTATTTAACATTCTGTTTAATGTGTAAAAAGCTAATAAATACAGCAATTTAATGGTGCCCACGATTTGTGCATTTCGCTTAAAAGCTTGCCTGTCGGTAGGTCTATGGTCTGGGTGTGTTGTTGTTCCACAAACCATGTGGATAAGTTGGTGAATTGATTAAGAGGTTTCAGCTTTTCATTACGCGTTAAGTTCGTTAACCTAATATGTATGAAGGTTCAATTTTTTGTTTGTTATTTCTTAACTCTATCTCTGACTAGCTGCGCGATTGTGACTAAGCAGCCAAGCGCGATTGAAAGTGGTCGTCTTGCTAAATTAAGTAAGCAGTCCAAATTGCGATTAGAGGAGCAAGAAAAAAAGAGAATTAACAGTATAGTTAAAATTGATAAATATAGTTTTCGTCAAAAAAACACAAAAACCTATGACATGCCAAAGCCAAGAACTGAAGAGGCGGTGTATGCTGAGGTGCTCAGATCGTATCAGTCTCGTGATTTGGAGCGAATTGAATTTTTCACAGAACAATTCAATCGGTTTTACCCAAAGAGCGTTTATTCAGACAATGCCGTGTACTTAGTCGGTCAACTCAATTTAGCTATGGGCTTTCCAAGTGAGGCGTTGAGATATTTTGAAAAAGTCATTCAAGATTATCCTACGGCAAATAAAAGAGTGGCGGCAATTTTTGGCAAAGGTGTCGCCTATAGAAAATTGCAGCTTTTTAATTACGCGGAGAAAGTGTTTCGCCAAGTCAAAGCAGAGTATCCGGGTAGTTCAGAGTTTTTTAAGGTCGATTTAGAAATGAAATTGCTGCAGGTCGAAAGAGGCGCTTAAGACCGCAACTTAATTGAAGTAGAACAAGGAAGTTCTAATGAAGTTTTATCGAATAATGCCAGTTTGCCTACTTATGTTTGGCCTATTTCTTGGTCACACAGGCCATGTGCTTGCTCAAGATGAAGAATTTATCGATCTTGATGCCGAAATCGATACATTTGAAGATGTGGATTTTAGTGATACTTCTGGTGAGGAAGAAAATTTCAATGAAGATTTTACTGAAGAGTTCGGCGAAGAAGACGTCGCGAGCGATCAAATAGTCGATGAACAAAAAGATTTAGACGAAGAGATGAAAACGGCTGAACCTGAGCCAGAAGAGCCTCAGCCATTTGATGATTTGCAACCACTGAATGAGCCTGAGGGAGTGGTAACAGATGCTCCCGCTGAAGATTTTCAAATTCCGCAAATTGAAGAGCCCAGCTTTGTATCTGGCAACCAGTTTCAACCACCAAACGATGAGCCCGATCTGAATTACGAGGCTCGGCTTCATGATATTTTCTTAAATTTCAATAGCTCTAAAACTCCAGATGCTGAGTGGGATACATTAGTTGGCTCTCGTCACTCCGAGCGTTATCAGATTCAGCGTGGCGATTCTTTATGGGATATAAGTAAAACATTATTCGGAGATGGAAATTATTGGCCAAAAGTTTGGTCTTTAAATTCAAATATTAAAAATCCACACTTAATTTCTCCGAACAATTCGATTCGATTTTTATTAGGTGACGAGTCTGAGCCGCCAGCATTTACTGTTACTGAAAATGCAGCGGAGGGGGGAGTGCCCGTGCCAAATGATCAGGCGGTAGGCGATCAAGCTATAACTCCGCCCCCAGCCGCACCTGTAGAAGACCCAGAGCCCGAGATACCACCACCTTTAAGGGTGAGCCGACCTGTAGTAAAAAAATTGCCTCCGAGTTTGCCTGAGTGGCAAGACGTCGCTGGTCAGGGAAACTATGATAAGTTTGGAATTTCTTATTCAAGACGAAAAATTGCAGATGTTGAAGACTCCATACCACTGCAAAGTTATATTTCTGAAAGCGCGCCAGATCCTCTCGGCGTAGTTAAAGAAATAGAAATTGGTAACAATATCGCGTCGGCCTATCAGTATATCTATGTCTCCATGAAAAAAGGGGAAGGCAATATCGGGGACACCTACTTGGCGGTGGCGAGCCGAGGGCCGATTGAAAGCGTGAATAAGACTATTAAGGGGTTTTTAGGCTATACAATTGATATTCAGGGTGAAGTTCAACTTGTTGAGAGAGTTGAGTCTGATAGTGATTCAAATAGCGGAGATATGTACAGAGCATTAGTTTTAAAAATTGTGAATCCGGTTGGAGTCGGTTCAGTGCTAGTTCCGGGTAAAATTGAAAATATTCAATTAACAGAACAAGGTCCTCGTAGTCAGGTAGTCGCGCAAGTCATTGGTGGATCATATTTTAACCGTCGGCAGATTTATTCTGCAGAATCAATCGCCTACATCAATAGAGGCGAAAATGATGGTTTAGAGGTGGGTCAAATTCTACCAGTTCGTGCTAATCGCAGAGTGCGAAATGAAGACTCGAAAGTGCTATCAAATATTCGACCTATTGGTTGGCTACGCGTGGTGAGAACAACCCCCAATTTTGCAACTACTGTCGTGGTGCAGGCGTGGTCTGATATTATTTCAGGTGATATAACTGGCTCAGGCGAAATATTGCCGCAGATGGGTCTTCAATCTGCCGAGTCGAGTGTTTCGACCGCTCAGGGTGGAAGCTTAGAAGAAGAACTAGATGATAACGATGTCGACATGTCAGGTGCTGATGAGTTCGACGAAGATTTAGATTTTTAAAAATCCGAATAGCATCCCCTTTTGATTTGTAGGGTGTCCGAAGTTTCGGTTATTTTATAATAAGATCGTGTGTATGGGTTTATGCATTGGCATTCATATTGCTTTTGCCCATGCTTATGTTTGAGTCAAAAAGAATATTAATATCTGAGAATGAAAAAAAATGGTGTTTGAATAGTGATGTGAAATTAACCTATCCCGGTGATTCGCTCTATCCCCAATCTTTTTACAATCTTGAACTCCAACCGAGTTACTTGTTTTACATGGGCGAGCCGATTTGGCAGACGCATAAATTATTGTCTGTAGTGGGCAGCCGAACTCCTCAGCTGGCAAGCTTGAATTGGTTAGACCAAACTTTAGGGGACTTACTTACAAATAAGGAATTTGCAATTGTAAGTGGTGGGGCAAGAGGTATCGATCAAAAAGCTCATCAAATGGCAGTTCGTATGGGGCGACCGACTCTTGTTTTTTTACCTTCTGGTCTTATGTGTATGTACCCGAAAAATTTGGTTGAGTGGGTGCGGCCAATACTTCAAGCCGGAGGCTGTATAATGAGTCAGTTCACGCCAAATGCTGAGATGAGAAAGGGCTATTTTAGAAAGCGAAACGAGTTGATTGCAGCCGTTTCACCAATGACTCTAGTTGTTGAGTGCAAGAGGCGAAGTGGAACACTGCTAACGGCGGGATTTGCTCTTACAATGGGAAAAACAGTGGGGGTTATGCCGACTTTTCCAGGAGAAGCCGGAATGGGGGGACTAGACATACTTCAAGAGAGTCCTGCTCTTGTTATAAGAGATTCGATGGATATCCAATCAGCTTTCAACGACATTTCGAAATTGATATCCGGCAAAAGCTAAGAATGCAAAGTTAGCTACCCATGCGGCAATTGAAGGGGGGAGATGTCCCGCGCGAGCGAGAGATTCAAATCCAACATAAAGTGCCCAATAGACAACAATCGCGCTGATGCAAATTACGAGGCTTCCGCTGCGAGCGGTTCTTTTGTTGGTGACTGCGCCAAGGCTGACTCCGAGAAAAGCAAATATTAAGCAAGTGGCCGAAAGAGACCATCTTCGCTGCCACTCGAGAATCAGATTTATCTTAAGTTTCTCGTTAATGTT
>JAGRAK010000074.1 GCA_020434645.1 Bdellovibrionales bacterium
ACCTCAGTATCTAATTTCATAGATTTTTTCTAGGTAGTCAGAAATATTAAGTGATTTTGGGATCACAATTTGATTAATTGTACCACCTTCTATTGGACCATAATAGGCCGGTATATCTTTTATGACTCTGTATCCCGTTAATTTTTCAGAATAATTTCCATAATTTTTAATATTTAGCATATCATTAGCCATACTTGGTGAAACGGGGATTCCCTCTTCGGGTAGGCCAAAAAATTGCCCAATTGGTCGATCCAAGTTTTGCGCTTGAGTAATAGTTCTCCCTCTCGGAACAACTATTGGTTCATGTACACCGCTCGTGAAAGATCGCACAAACTTCTCCTCAAGCTTCGGAAAATCTCCCAAAAAAGCAGACGCCTTTTTGAACGGCCCATCCACACCGAATTTGTCACCTATTGTGCTTGCGATCTTTTTTATGTTTCTACTAACTACACCAGACACCGCTCTGGTTTCTGCCAAAGCTTTGCCCATACGTGCGGCTCTAGCGACCTTTGCGGCCTTCATGCCGGCGCTAGCCGCACCGCTCGTGCCCAAATAGACTGCGACCTCCGCAGACAACTCACCCATCAACTCGCCAAACTCAGTCGCTGACATATCTGGAATTTCTCTTATCCTTTTTAAAGCCTTATCATAAAGGGCTCTTGTAAACTCTGGAGTCTTACTCATTACATCAGCGGCCTTACCTACTGCCGCAGCAGGGTCATTGTAAGCCGCCTTCATGTAATCATAAAGTGACTCGCCAATTTCGGGAATAGCATAAATCGTTTCAGCCATGTCCAAAACCGAGCTCTTAAATCCATTTTTTAATCCTGACATAAACTCTGCCGACTTCTCAGCCGCATAAATTAAACCTTCAGCCTGCTTGAGTAGATCGTCAGATAGATGCTGGCGGTTTACGATTCGACTGTCGGCTATGTTTAAAAGCCCGCGGTTAAATTGAACTACATCTTCTAACTTCTGATTGCCCGAACTAATGGCTTTTTTCCAAGCCACCTGATTCTTATTCGCAGCTCGTCTTAATGCTCGACCCAATGGACTCTGACTCGGAGTTTGAAATTGAACGTCGTTAAACGGACCAGGATTACCTGACCCGTCATAAACTCTATAAACCCCATCGTTCACTATGCCTGATAGCTCTCCAGAAAGTTCTGGATATGCGGCTAACCCTGACACAAGACCAGACTCTTCCATCATTTTATTAAGGTCACCCGACTCATAGGTGTTTTTTAAAAGATCTTTTACTTTTGCTTTATCGGTAATCACAATGGCATCAGAAAAAGTGATAGGCTTATAAGGCCAATCCACTTGAACCAAATCACCCATAGTACTTTCAATATTACCAGTAAAGCCTTTAGGAAGTGGAACAACTGTGCCAGCTTTACCTGAAGCATTCTTATCTAATGCTGATGAAACGAAATGAAGTTGTGCAATTCCGCCGCCCACTGCTCGCAAGTTTTCAGCAATTTTCTGCGCAGCACTAGTTGAAACTCCGGCTACTAGAAAATTTGAATTGCCATTCATTCTGATCATTCCGATAACGAACTGGCCGACCATTGCGTAACCCGGATCAATTCCCGTGGCCGTTCCACCGCCAGCACCTTTGCCACCCTCATCCTTGCCAGGCGTCACTCGGCTGCCGTTACCACCTTCGGCCGGAGAATAGTCATACATTGTAGCGTCGCCTTCGGGAGCAATATGTCCCGCCTGCCTATTCACTTCGTGCCACATATAAGCATCTGCATTTACGCTGCCCACTTGAACGCCTGGTACTGCTCCTTGAGAATAATCGACTTCTACAAACTGAGTCATAGCCTGACCCTCAGGCGAGTAGATATGCCTCATATAGGTAACGATCTGCCCACTTTGGCCGACATAATAAAATTCAGGAAGTGAACTGGGGATATAGTCCATGACTTGAGCCCAACCCGGACTCGAAATGACTATTGTAACGGCAAGTATGAATCGAAATATCAAATTTAACATTAGCTAAAACTCCCTAAAATTTTGATCAAAGATTCACAATGCTTTAAAAGTTCAGCTGCCTCTGGAGCGCCATAGAAAATTAAATACTCTTTGATTTCTAAATGAAGCTGACTCAGAGCCAATTTTTGAGCCCGCACACTTTCATTTGCAAATATATTACGTGAGCCCTCAGCACCAATACTCACCAATTTTTGGCGTAGCTCTACAAATCGGTTAAAGGCTTTAACTTCCATATTCAATGGCTCTAGATCAATGGTGCTATGAACAATCTCAATCAAATAAGCTAAGCGCTGTTCAGCTGCTTTACGGCTGGCCTCAAGATAACGCTCTGATTTCTCTACAGACTTATAGATTTCATCATGGCGAGCTAACAACCTGAGAGTGAGATAAGCAATAAGTTCGGCGTTGTCTTTTACTTTTTCTTCAAGATGCTCTCTTTCATCCGAGCGATTAGCTTCAAGCACCTTGTATCGATTGATTCGCTTCTTATCGAGCCGCTCTTTTTTTTCTTTAATTTGATTTTCTAGCTGAGCACGCCTTTCACAGTCTTTCGGGTTGGACGCTTCTCTGTTAGCAGAGGCGTTACTTGAGCATTTCATAGTCTTATTTAATAACAGTCGTCTTTCACTATCGACGGCATCTAACTCGTCCTGTATTTCACGCATCTCTGCATCGTACTTGCAAAGTTCGATATCACCCTCACGACCCGCTAAACGTAGGTCAGCAATGTGTGGCTGTTTGCATCCGTAAGTTTTGGGTTCAATTCGGCATTCAGTATCGTATAAATTAAATACTTCGTCGTTTGACTTTCGACAAAGTGAGTCTTGAGCAACTTCAATTTGCGGGCAAATCAAGCCACTTTTCACCGCCTGATTCGTGCCCGTATATCGAACTGCATCTCTATCACGTTTACATGCCGGCTCTTCTATGAACTTTGGTTCTTTGTAGGCCACGTTCTGAACTAGACATGAATTGGTCTGGTAGTTTTCAAACAGCTGAATTCTACAACTCGCCGTAGCTGCAGCGGTCTGCATCTTCATCCAATTATTTACCTTTTTCTCAAACTCAGCACTACTTGAATATTCAAGGTATGGTCTTTGCGCCGCTGCATTCATATCCAAAATATTCTCTAGAAAGCTAAAACCTTTAGACACTTCGGTACAATACTCACTATAAAGTCTGCTGATATCTCCGCCATTTGCACGATTTGAATAAATCTTGCTTTGAGCTTTTGCAATTTTCGACCTAATAGAATTAAGTTCAGCACTGGATATAAATCGATCTAAAATGGCAAATACCAATTCCACCATCATTGCTACAGGAATGCCGGCGCCCGTAGCCGCCATTGCACCAGACACAGAATGAGCCATCATCTTCAAGCCGGGCTTCGCCCGTTGCCAATCAGTATTGGCACCAGAGTTGTGATTAATACTGACCGAAACATAGTTTGCCAAATCTGGGCTGATCGAGAAATTAACCCCTAAACTTGGAGCCTGCAAAGCCGGCACATAAACATCGGCATTAGGTGAACTCCGCCCCGTCTCACATGTACCGTTAAATTCTCTTACAGTATTGAGAATTAAATTTGAAATAAACTGTCTCTGATAATTCACAATGACAACTTCCCATGAGTTTGTGAACCGCTGCCTAATAAACCCCTCATAAAGCCCAAGGGCTTTTGCGAGGGCTTCTTTGGCCTTCGCACGATCTGTGGTTACTGCAAGTTCACCAAATGCACTCTGTAAAGCCAACTGACTTTCACGAATTCTAGCGTACTCATCATCACTGAGTGTAGACTGAACCAAGTCGCGAAATGAATTGGATAGTGCATTCACCACGTCTGTTACGACTAGGTAGTGAGCCCAGCTACGGGCGTTGTTCCATGACTCACGTATAGTGTCGTCAGCCACCTTGTCGTAAACATTTTCAGCACGAACTGGCACCATCATCATCTGGGTAACGACTAGAAATAGTGCCACCATTCTTTTCATTTCAATTCACCACGCAAACAGAGCTGAGAATCTGAATTGATTTTGTCCATCTTCTTTTTACTAAAAAAATAATCAAAAATTGGCGAGTAAAATGTATAAACCTCTGACCCCTCAGGAAAATCGACTTCGCGAAGATTTACACCCTTGAAGATTTCCATCATAGACTCACGAAACCCGGTTTTAGTGATTTCAGAAAACATCGAACTTTGCGAGAACACGTTCACAGACTCGATGCTGTTTGCAACAGCCTGGTCTAATCGAGTAACGTCAGACCAAACCCCAAGCGAGTCAAATCTCTCTGCTGATGGCCTGCTGATTGTCGCGCGCTTGACTTTATTTATTTTGATTTGAATTTGTTTTTCTAAGTCCATCCCTATATTTAGGTTTTTTAGAACATCTTGAATCTGGTCTGGCTTATTAAACAGTGACCCTAGTTCGTAATGTAAGTTTATCATTTCACCATAAGAGGTGCGAAGTGGCTTTCCGGCTGCCGAAGCCAACACTTCGTATATGTCATAAGTGACGCCCAGCTTCTCCATCAAGCTCGAGTCTTTTGCAACTTCTTGAAAAGTCATACTGTAAGTTTCTGTCTCAGCCAGGACTCGAGCAAAATCATAAACATCTTGAGCCTTGTAGCTCTCGAGCCGCTTAAGGATTCTTTGAATATAAAAGGTAAGATAGACATAGCCCGGTAGCTCAACTCTTTGACGAGTCAACAGCAGTTCTTTTGACTTAACCCTGCAGATATTAAGAAGCTTGCCCGAAAGATGTTCTGATATCTTTGTTGCGAGTACAGCCGCCATGGCCTTGGTGGTCGGAGTGAAGCTCTTGCGACCACCGTTGGTCTCACGTATGGCAAAATCAAATAATTCAGCCTGAATCTCACGAATTTCTTTAAGACTTTTTTGGCCTAACACCTTTGCAG
Source organism: Bdellovibrionales bacterium (assembly GCA_020434645.1). GTDB lineage: Bacteria > Bdellovibrionota > Bdellovibrionia > Bdellovibrionales > UBA1609 > RBG-16-40-8. Next base: position 4,918 of record JAGRAK010000074.1, read on the forward strand.
TGGATACTCGTTCGTCCTGGTACTCGAACATAGAGATCAATGAACCAAGGTCTACGACCATTTCGTCCTCAGATCGCGCTTTATCATCTAAGTTAATAATTAAATCTTCAAAAACTTGGGTTAAGTTTGTAGAGACCGGTAGCACAATAGGAGTTATTTTAAGCTTCACCGACGAGACTGCATTTAACCCAGATTTACCCACACCATGGGAGTAGCCATTAAATTGATAGCGAATCTTAATTCGTCCCTCATCATTCGTCTTATACCAAGCATAGGTTGAAGCTTCTAACGAAATTCGATTATGTATGCTGTTGACCAATGATACTCGGCTCTTATTTGTATTTGGATCAAGTTTTGAAAATACGCCCGTCGCGTTTTCGAATTCGATTTTAACAAATTGAACATCTTCCGGTACTTTATAAGTGACGTCCAAGTATCCACTCAACGTGTCTTTCTCAGCGAATTCGTTCCAGTTGTGGCGGTAACAATCAATTTTTGAACCGAAAAGTCCCGCCTCTCTGGCAGTGCTTTTACCACTGTCGCTTATCTGTTCATGAATATTGTCCACCATTTTAAGCTCAACGACTTGATTCATGCCAATGCTAGATACTGAATTAGAGATAGTGATATTACGCCAACGATCGGCGAAATGGGGTCTGCGAAACGCGTCACTAGTGTTTCTCGAACTCGACTCATCCATGCCGAGCGGCTCAGGTACAGTTAGAGTCACATTTGAAGAGGTGTTTTCAAGCAGTTGCCCCAGCCCCTCATTTATTTGTGCTGTATCGGAACCTCTAATATCTCTTCTTGCTGAACGGCCTAACCCACAAGCTGGTCGGCTGTCGGGACCACCGGCACGGACACTCGTCCCCTCTTTTTTAATTGTCACGTGCGCCATCATATTACTCGTATCCACCTCAATAGTTGTACGAGGTTTTTCTTGATCTAGTCCTATCTTATCTTGCTGTGCCTTAGTTAGAGCATTTGAAAAATTGCCACTCAGTATGAATGTTGAAATGACCAATGATAAAATTATAGATTTCTGAAACATAACTCACTCCAATCGCGCAATTCAAAATTCAATGTAGAACATTTTTGTTGAAAACATTGCACATCAGTAAACCTGAAGTGATAACCAAACTCATGAGCACTTTTTCGCAGTTGATTGAGACGGTACCCAAGATCCTGATCACCTGTATGGCTTAACCCAAAAGATTCACTTAAATAAACTTTTGAAAATCTATTAAATTCTGCAGCAGCATCTATGCGAAGTTTTTTCAGCGCCTCGATTTTTTCACTATCTGAGTTTCCTGAGTTAATATAAGATTCAATCCCTTTATGCAGCTCAGCAACTAACTCTTTCAAATTGCTTACACGACTAAACCCCTTGCTGAAACCCTTCTCGACCTCATAGGTATTTAATAGATTTAAACTTTTCAGAAGCTTTTCAACCTGCTCTATGGCCAGTGCAAACCTAGGCATATAACTAGTTTCCAGTTCAAACTGGAGTTGCTTAAAGTTCAAATTTGAAAAGTCCTCATCAAGAACCATTTTGTAACCAATTTTACTATTAAGAAAATGATTAAGACTGGCCGTGCTACTTTCTATAGCCTCAACACTCTCTGAAAAAGAATCTATAGGTGAACTGGATTTAAGCGGTGTCGCCAAGCTAGGGTAAGAGGCCCGCAGAGCCATTAACGACGCAGTTTGAAGTAAAATGCCAATTGACCCTTCGTTACTGACTGAAATACTTCCTGTTACTTCTTTCGCCACCATGCCAATGGCTAATATCTTATCAATTTTATAATCTGAAATAGCCCAGGCGAGCTCTTCATTTTTTGTAGCGCATGACAAGGCCAGATCTTCTTCAGTAGAAAAACTTTTAAGATTCTGCTCACTCAGTACTTTTTTGAGTGCTGATTTGAGTGCCATCTGATCACAACTGTAAACTCGGGCCGGTTGATTTTTCGGTTCATCTTTTGGCTTATTGTTGGTGCAAGAAACAACAAAACCAATAAGTGCAATAATGACAAATTTCATTTTCATTCTCCTAAACCCGGGTTAAAAGATCGTTGATGTACATCTAGAAAAAAACTTAAAATCTCACCAACTTCACGAATCAAAAGTCGGCCAGCTGCTTCAAACTTGTTCTGCTGCTCAAGTGAGATACTATTCACTTCTATTTTATATTGATTGACCTGTTCTTGAAGAGTCTTCATTTCAGTAGAAATAACTGCAAACAAAGCTAGCTTGAGCCTCTCATCGTCAGTTATATCAAATGGCGTCACTTCGGCCTGATAAAGCTCAAAACAGAATTTTTCAAAAGCCTGAACCGTCGGATCATCAGTTATAATTGAACCACACCTATCGGCTGAGTTTCTCCAATCGAGAACTTTTCGAGCATCCAACGTCGTGTTCACGACACCGGCGTAAGCGGCAGAAAGCTTGTATGCTACAACAAAAGCCTCAATTTGAGCCAACTCTGCACGACCTGTCACTAATTCAGCTTCATTATTAATAGATATCGCTTTTTGGATAGACCCCGCCTGCATAGTCACTTTTATCGTGTTGAGCCAACTCGATCGATTGGCACTGCATGACATCTCATTAGACAATGTCAGTATATCTTCTTTATCAGGGCGCTTATGACAAGTCTGCAGCTTAGCAAAGTTCCAGTGCTGGTAAAGCAAAGATTCTCCGCTCAATGCAGCTTTAAGACGTGGAAAGTAGCAAACGTTCCCATTCAAGTAATCTGAGTTGGCGTCATATACTTTAGTTAAAACATCGACTTTTTGAAAGAGTGCCGCCCGCAAGACGGCAAAATCTAAAAGATCTTGAACAACATCACGCTCACTAAATTCAAAGCGTACAGAAAATGCTGCAGATAGAATATCAGATAAGGTCCAATTGGGTTTCAAGTTAATAGTTTTACCAATTTGACTACCTATTATGTTTCGAAGACTCTGATATTCAGTGGCCAGGTCTGATAATTCACAATAATTAATTCTAACCTGAGTAGCGGAATCACTTTTCTGAACCCCCAAACAGTTTTGCCGAGCAAATCTTACTAATGCCGCAAGATCCAATTCACGAGCCTCTCTATTAAAACTCATTTCTTGACAGGGCATAACGACTTCCGAATTACTAGACAATCCAGTCTCAGCAATCAGACTAGCAAAAACCATAATCGCACAAAAACTAGACAATGAAGCGCGAAAAAGAGTACCTGGCATTAGCGTCCTCTAATACATTGATCTTAGAGAAACCCAATGTCCTCTAAATGTAATTAATTTAAATTTGCAGAACAGGCTAATGAAAGATTCATGCCAAGTGGCAAAAGGCAAGCCGAGCTATGGGTTTGTTTTTAAAAATTTTTAGAACTTATCTAATGTTGAATGGTGAGACCCCGAAAACATGCTGAATGAAAAAAATTTGGTAGCGGAGGAGAGACTTGAACTCCCGACCTACGGATTATGATTCCGCCGCTCTAACCAGCTGAGGTACCCCGCCACAAAAAATTGATGTGTCCTGGTTCAAACAACAAACGTACAACACCGAACAGGACAAGTGGCGTCATTTCTACCGATCGGCGCGGGAACAGTCAACCCTGTAACCACCCTGTTACACTCCCCCTGACGCAGAACAGTCATCTGCCCGTTTTCACAGCCAAATTTA
>JAGRAK010000075.1 GCA_020434645.1 Bdellovibrionales bacterium
GAGGTGTTGAAGCATTAGATGAAATGGTCGTGACATTAAAAGCAATTCAAAAATCATTTTTACTCAGTGGAAAAGTCAAAGATGTGAAAGAAGAAGAGAATGCAAGACAGCGACAGCCGACAGGCGAGTAAGCTCTCCGCCCATCTGTTTGATGCGCGTGAACTCGGGCTCAGCCTTAAAGAAGTGGCAACAGATATTATAAAAAAAGAAGATAAAGAAATTCAAAGTCATTGGTATCATAGCAGTAAAGACGCGGATCTCTTTATATGGAAAGACCACAAGAATAATATTATCAAACAGCAGATCTCGTTTTACGGGCAATTAATGGAGTGGAACATAATAGAAGGCGTTCGAACAGGTCTTGTTATTGAAGATGAGACAACAAAGCTCAATGGCAGTGCGCTTATTCGATATGATGGCGAACTCCAAAAACAGACCGCGCAGCAGGGAATTGACATAGTGGGACATGTTCCGGGACTCAATGCACAAGATAAAATTGATATAATCTCAAACTTTATCAAGTCCCCACTATTTAGTCAGATGAGCCCTGAAGAGATCCTTAGCCGCTACGGCATTCAATCTAAGGCCAAAACAAAGCCTGAGTGGCTTATAAGAATATTAAACTGGCTTGGACTTTCAGGTAAAAATTAGTACTATTTCACCTGAATGAACATATTTGTTTTATTTTTTCGTCGATATTTGTTTTCTTCGCGTTCGGGTGCTGTTGTTAAAACAATGGCTCGGCTCTGCTGGTCAGCCACTTTGATTGGCGTGTTTTCGCTTATAATTGTTTCAAGCATAATGAACGGATTTAACCGATCTATTCGAACCAAGCTTTTAAGTGTTGAGCCACACTTATCTATTGTATCTGATGAGAATACGCTTCTTGCCATTCAGGGCCAGATTGATCTTGATAAAGTCGAGGAGCTCAATCGCTTTGCAAGGCAAGATGTTATTATTCGCACTCTTGATGGGCGCTTTTCTGGAGGTATAGCAAAAGGGCTTGAGGCTGATGGTCTTTATAACTTTATGAATAGATTGTTTAAATTAAAGTTTAAACAGGGGTCTCGTGTTGAATTTGATGCTGCACAGGCCGAGTTGGGTAGTAATGAGTTGATGATAGGCACCGATTTGGCGCGTGAACTTAATCTTTTTGAGGGTGATGAAGTTGTGCTTATTCCGCCGGAGTCGCTCTTGGGGCCATCAAGTGAGATGCCGAAATTTGAGCGAATGCGAATTAAGACTATTTTTACAACTGAGTTTGCTGAGGTGGATTCAAAGCTCCTACTTTTTAAACTCTCTGAGTCTCCCATGCGTTTTCAATCTAAAGTCAGCGGCGAGCAGGGCTTAGAGCTTCGGCTTAAAAACCCAGATGACTTTACCGGTATGAAATCTTATTTACAGGCACTGATTGCGCCTGAGGCATCAGTAACTTTAGAGTCATGGGCTGACCGAAATAAGGCTTTATTTTTTGCTCTTAGATTAGAGAAAGCGGCTATGACAACCTTTCTAGGGCTTAGTGTTTTAATCACATGTTTTTCTCTAATTACTGTTCTTGTTATGTTGATTTCACAAAAGCGAAAAGAAATTGGCCTTCTTATGTCTATTGGATTTTCTAAGAAGAATACTGAAAGATTATTTTTATCTATTGGTGTTTTTCTATCTAGCTTTGGTTTATTTGCGGGGCTCATTCTTGGTGTGGTCGTCAGTGTGTTAATCGACAAGTACCCGCTTTATATTTTACCAGATATTTATTATGACTCATCTCTCCCATCTGAACTTAGTGCTTCATTTGTCGTTGGTGTCACTTTGTTTTGTGTGCTGATCGCAATTATGGCCGCCTATTGGCCTGTGCGCCTATATATGAAAAATACACCTTCAGAGAATCTTAGGCAATTTGTCGCAGATTGATACGGGTAGCTTCTAGACATGGTTTAACTCTCTGACATTTGCTGAATTCATCGTATATTTAGAGGGTTGCAGTCGAATATCAATTTGATCCGTTAATAATTTTATCACACGCCTCTGCTGTCTACGCTCTCAGTTGGAGCTGATTTGGCCCGACTCTTGAAGTAGTAGGAGAGTATGGAAGATCTAGCTCTTGAAAAAGACAGACGAATTAAAACCCGATATCAAGTTCTCGATGATCGTGTTTGGGGCTTGCGAGTTGCAGGAAAGAGCGTGCCCATCACTTGGTTAAAAGATTTTAACTCTGAAGGGGCTTCTATTCGTATAGGTCAGTTTAGTGGCATCAAGCATGGAGATCAAATTCGAATTGAACTGATGTGTTTTGAGAAGCCTGTTTTTGTTGGCAATGCTTTGGTTCGGTGGTCAAAAATTTGCGATGAGACTATTAGCAGGCCTGTGAAAAACCTTACAATTGGCGCTTTTCTTTTTCGTTACCGATGTGGATAACTGGATTTTTTTTATTTTTCGTCGGTTCAGACTATTGCGCACTCCGATGATTTGATATCAAAATAGTTCGAAGTTACCGATATTTGCTGCGCTATGCCCGGCAAAGGTTGTTTATTCGAACCAAATTGTACACCGCCACACTGAAGGAGAACATCCATCCCATTTTGTTGAGGCCTCGAACCATCGGTCGCCGCATCAGACCGATGGTCTTTAGCCAACCAAATATTTCTTCAATTCGTTTTCTCTTACGTTGACTGATCTGATAGCCTCCATGTCTTGTTGTACGACCATTGATCGAACTCGTGTGCCTACGAGAGTGAATATTCTGTGCGGCATGGGATGCAATATTCATTTCTTTGAGTCCATCAGTTAAGGATTGTTGATCATAGTGTTTATCGCCACCCAGTGTTTTTCGGCGGCCATCGGTCAATCCTTGCGCCATCTCTAGTGCGGCATCAGGCTCTGCGTGATACCCGGGCGCTGTCACTCGGGTGTCGACGGCGAGTCCATTGCGATTTTCCATAGTCACATGACCCATAAATGATAGCTTTGCTGTCTGCCCTTTGCTCTTCGTGTAGAGTTTGGCATCTGGATCTGTCTTAGACTCATGTGTAACATTACTGCGTTTCTCGCCGTGAAAATCCACGCTTTGGTTGCGACCGGCATCTCCAGAATCATCTGTTTTATTGTCTTGCTCACTCTCTTTTTTCTGAAAACTCTTGAGACTCGCCCAAGCCTCTATCAGGCTACCGTCGACCGAGAAGTGATCCTTGGAAACCAGCTTCATCTTCTCCGCAAGCCCCACTACCTGCGAAAAAAACTCGTCTGCAATTTCACCCTCAATCAACCGCTCACGATTTTTCGAAAATGTAGACCTGTCCCAAACTCTACCCGACATGCCGAGTCCCACAAACCAACGGTAAAGAAGATTGTACCGCAGCTGTTCGACAAGCTGGGTCTCACTGCGAATTGTAAACAGTACTTGCAGCAGCAGAGCCTTTAAAAGCTGCTCTGGTGGTATACTCGGCCGACCAACCCCGGAATAAAGACCATCGAAATCTGACCACATCTCCTCGAAAATGGGCTCGATAAACGCTTTTATCCGACGCAAAGGGTGATCCGCTGGGACCGCATCTTCCATTGATACATAACTAAACATGTCTTCTTGTTGGGCTTCTTTATATCCACGCATCCCAAAAGAATCGCTCATTGGTCGACTTAGGTCAAATAGTCTGGTTTTTCACAGGCCTGCTAGATCTAAGTGAGGTGGTTGGTGACTATCAGCAAATCCCACATTCGCTGCAAAAACACCGCATAGCAATACCATTAAATGAAAACGCATAAATCCCCCTTAGATAGTGACTGATTTTCCCACAAGTAAATCAGTACTTATTTTCTTATTCGACAGTTACAGACTTGGCCAAATTTCGAGGCTGGTCAACGTCATTTCCTAGAGCAGACGCGACATGGTATGCCAGCAACTGTAACGGAATGGCCTCTAATATCGGATTAATCGTCCAATTGGCCTGCGGAAGTGTTAAATAATGTTTACTTAATGATTTAAGGCGCTCATTACCAAGCGTGCCTACAGAAATAATTTCGCCACCGCGAGCTTTAGCTTCTTCTAAATTGCTCAAAGTTTTTTCGTATAAGCTATCACTTGGTGCGAGCATAACCACAGCCATACGTTTATCAATAAGCGCCAGCGGGCCATGCTTCATTTCACCGGCGGCGTAACCCTCAGCATGCATATACGCAAGTTCTTTCATTTTAAGCGCGCCCTCAAGGGCGATGGGGTAACTCACTCCCCGACCCATATATAGAAATCCACGGTATTCTTTTAATGTGTTCGCGGCATCAGCAAAAAATTTATCGCAAGCCAAAACAGTTTCCATCTGAGCGGGGGCGGCTAGAAGTGCCTTTGCATACAAATGTTCATTCTCAGAAGTTAATACTTTTTTAGCTTTTGCCATCTGAAGTGCTACTAAATTTAATATAGCAAGTGTTGACGTGAACGCCTTTGTGCTGGCCACACCAATCTCAACGCCTGAATTCATGTACAAGTGACCATTTGTCTCGCGATCAATTGTCGAGTTTTTCACGTTGCAAATACTCACACATGTGACGCCCATTTGCTTCAGCTGTCTCAGCGCCGCCAGTGTATCGGCGGTCTCGCCACTTTGAGAAATAATTATGGCAAGAGAATTCTTTGGCACAACAGGGTTGCGATATCTAAACTCACTGGCCACATCAATTTCAACTGGCACCCGAGCCAACTCTTCAATTAAATACTTACCAACTGAGCCTGCGTAAAAAGAAGTCCCGCATGCCACTATAAAAACTCTTTCTACAGTTGCCCAATAGGCATCAGGCAAACCGACATCTTTTAGCGCGACTTCATGTGTGGAAGTGTTAATGTGCGGAGCTATCGCTTTAGCCACAGCCCGTGGCTGCTCGTAGATCTCTTTTAGCATAAAGTGGGGATAGCCATCTTTTTGTGCCTGATCAGTTGTCCAGTCCACAGTGGTCACGGCCTTATCAACAGGCACACCCTTTGAATTAAATATTTTAAATGACTCACCCTTCACTTGCACCACTTCAAGATCATCAAGGTAAACCGCCTTTTTTGTATGCGGCATAATAGCTTGAATATCACTGGCAATAATAATCGCACCTGCAGCAACACCCACTATAAGTGGTGGACCGTTTTTAAAAGCCACCATTTCATCAGGATGATCTTTTGAAACTACAAGTATCGAATAAGCGCCATGAAGCTTTGGCAAAACTTTGAGCACAGCACTCAACAGACTCGGTTCACTTTTTAATTCTTGCGCAATATAATGAGCAACAAGCTCACTATCGGTTTCAGATTCAAATTTTGTACCCTCACCAAGATCCTCACGAAGCTGCATATAGTTTTCGATAATTCCGTTATGAACGATACTGACTCCCGCAACTGTATGGGGATGAGCATTGCGCTCGACCGGAGCGCCATGCGTCGCCCAACGAGTATGTCCAATGCCGATATGACCATCAAATTCTTCACTCTCTAATTTACCTTGCAATACCGAAAGCTTGCCCTCAGCACGAACACGCTTAAACTCACCCTTATTAAAAATAGCCACGCCGGCACTATCATAACCACGATACTCCAGACACTTGAGCCCATTAACAATAATATCTTTTGGATTTTGAGGCCCATAATAGCCAACAATGCCACACATATTTTTAGCCTTCTTGTTTTGGAGTTTTAGGCACGTAGTTTTCTTTTACAAATTGTTTACCACGCGCAACAGCAAGCGCCTTTGCCGGTACATCTTTTGTGATTGTAGAGCCACTGCCGATAACGGCATCATCACCTACACTAATGGGCGCGACAAACTGCGTGTCTGAACCCACAAAAACATTCTTGCCAATTTTAGTTTTGTATTTCTTTTTATCTGCCGCGTAGTTACAAGTAATGGTACCACAACCGATATTTGTACCATCGCCAATTTCAGCATCACCTAAATATGTAAGATGCCCGGCTTTAGCCCCATCCCCAAATTTCACTTTTTTCATCTCAACAAAATTACCTACGCGAGCTTCTTTACCAATTTCTGTTTCTGGGCGAAGGCGAGCATACGGCCCAATAACCGCTTTCGTTTTAATTACGCAGTCTTCAAGGTAACAACCCGCTTTAATCTGCACACTGTCTTCGCAAATCACATTATTTAAAAAACTACCCGGCTCAACAACACAAAATGAACCTAGCTTTGTGCCGCCGCGAATATAAACTCCAGGATACAAAACAGATGACGCGCCAATTTGCACGCGATCTTCAACATAAGTTGTACTCGGATCAAGCATCAAAACACCATCTGCCATTAACGCTTTGGCTTTGCGACGAAATAATTTTTTTGTCGCCATGGCGAGCTCTTCTTGAGAATTCACTCCTGCCGCCACATGTGGTTTCAAAGTAACTGTGCTGACCGGAATTCCATTATCAATAGAAAGTGAAATAATATCTGTCAGATAAAATTCTTTTTGCGCATTTGCATTTGAAATTTGCGGAAGTAGCTTATTTAGTAATTCAGCGTCCAACATATAGATGCCTGTATTCACTTCTCTAATTTTAAGCGTGTCGGCCGAAGCATCTTTAGCTTCAACTATCGCTTTCAACTCGCCATTACTTCGCACAATGCGGCCATAACTGCCCGGATGTTTCAACTCAGCCGTCACTAAAGTTATGCCGCCTTGACCATTTTTAAAATCTTCAAAAACTCTTTTTATATCAGCCGCTTCTATTAAAGGGTGATCCCCGTTTAAAATCAAAACAGGTCCTTCAAGTGTACCTGGCTGAGCAGCCAACACGGCATCTGCTGTACCCTTTTGCTCGAGTTGCTTAAAGCAAGTAGCCCCAGAAGGCTCGACAACTGCTCGAACTAGATTTTCGCCATAGCCCACGACTACTCGAACTTCACTAGCTCCGGCCGCCTTAGCTTGATCCGAAATACGCAGAATCATAGGCGAACCAGCAACTGGGTGCAGAACTTTGGGCAAACTCGACTTCATCCGAACACCGCGACCTGCGGCGAGTATAATCACTGAAAAACTGTCTTTATTCATAGGGGTTTAGAATTACGTCGAGGGCTTTTAAAGGTCAAGACAAGCTCATAATATCGAGTTATCATAATTTTTATGCCAGTTGTTGAAACTCATAATTGGGCGAAATCCGCGCTAGGCCAGGATATTGCTCTATTTAAATCAAATGAAAATCCCGAGCATCCCATTTTGCTTATTGGCGGAGTGCACGGCGATGAGCCTGAGGGAGTTCAGCTGGCAAATGACAGTCTTCAGTGGTTAAAAAGTAACACCACTCACAAACTCGCTCCATGGATTGTAATCCCGTGCTTGAACCCTGATGGGTTCAAAAAAAACGAACGCACCAACGGAAATGGCGTCGACTTGAACCGAAATTACCCAAGCCGCGACTGGTCACCAGCGGCGAGCAAGCCACGGTACTCCCCCGGACCCAGCCCATCGAGTGAGCCCGAAATAAAAGCGCTAGTCGCACTTATTCAACAATCAAAACCCCGTCTTATTATTCACTGCCACTCCTGGAACCCTTGCGTTGTCTATACCGGTGAGCCCGGGCGGCCAGACGCAACTGCACTTGGCGATTCATCCGGCTACGAAGTACGAGACGATATTGGCTATCCTACGACCGGGAGTCTCAGCCAATATGGCTGGCATGACAATAAAATCCCTATTATTTGCATTGAAGAGGCCGAGCATGCCCCACTTAAAGATGTCTGGTTACATTTTGGCAGTGGGATTCAAAAAATTTTCTCTAATCTCTCACTTCGAAATGTTCGGGAGAGATAATGGTCGATCTCTTCACCCATAAAGACTGCTTAATTCTAAATAACTCAAACCCTCCCGAAGCCACCATATCGGCTAAAAATAAATATTCAGTCATTGCATTCCCGCACGAGTCGATTGAAGAAACCATCAAGCTTTTACAAAAATTAGACTCAACTCACCCGCACGCGCAAAAACTAGTGTCCTCTTCGAAACTAACAGTCGAAGATTTAACAAAAATCTACTCGTCAGAGGCTGAACATATTCAGATTTGCGATTTGAATTCAAAAAATATACTAGACCAAATCACTCAAGCACTCGAACAATATCAAAAGTACGCGCCCATCACCTCTTCAGAAAATAATGCCGAGGGCACAACCATAGCTAAAAGCCCGTCGCAAAAAAGAACGGTTACAATTAAAAATCAAGTTGAGGCCTTGCATAAAGCACTGCTCGCTGTACACTCATCACAATCTGTAGCCGAAGTCGAAACCCTACTGCACTCAGCACTCTCAAAATCACTTGATCTCAGTTGGGTTCGCGTTTTTCTTCATGCCAGCGAACATCTCGACGAACAACTCGAACGCATACAAGGGCAAGCACTCTTCAAATCGACGCTCATGCTTGGCTCTCGCAATCTTGGCCGCATAGTATTTGCGAGGGCGCATACCAAAGCTTTCAGTAAATCTGAAGAAGAAGCTTTAAACCTCATTACTGAAAGTGTCGCACTCGCACT
>JAGRAK010000076.1 GCA_020434645.1 Bdellovibrionales bacterium
GTTCCAAAAAGAGAATAGAGTCAACAATTTGGGCATGCGTAGAGAGATAATGGAAAGGCACATGGAGGTTATGAAAAATAAAGATGAAAAAAAATAACATTTAAAAAATAGATTAAATGAAAATCAGATTAGATTTTCATTTAATCTATCGAGACTTGCCTCAATTTCAATTTTTCGTGAAGGCAAACTCAGTATATTTTGTAAAGCCGGTGGTATTGTCACCGGCTTTTTAATTAAGGGCTCAACAATTTTTTCAAATTTTGCTGGGTGGGCAGTAGAGACCAGAATGGGGTCATCCCATTTTAATTTACTTTGGGCGTAAAAGGCTGTGGCTGTATGCGGGCATATGATGTAGTTGAGCTCTTTATATACTTTTTGAATTGTATTTTTAATATCCTCATCAGTGGCTGACACAGCCTCTGATATTTTATTAAGATCAATTCGATCAGGGTAAAGATTAAAAAGCCTTTCGATGTTACTTGGGCTTCCGACATCCATTGCATTCGCTAATGTCACCTTGCTGGGCTGAGGCTTCCAGACTCCAGAGCGAGTGTAGTTTATAATTGAATCATTGGCATTGAGTGCAAGACCGATTTTATCAATCGGCATCCCCATTTTTTTTGCCCAAAATGCAGCAACGGCATTGCCGAGATTTCCCGTGGGGATAATAAATTCAGCAAAAATTTCATTTTTTTTATAATAATTGAGGCTAGTGAGCGCGTAGTAAACCATCTGAGGGAGGAGGCGTGCTACGCTTATACTGTTGGCTGAGATGAGCTCCCAGTGGCTGTTCCAGTGGTCGTTTAAAAAAGCTTCTTTCACTAAGCGCTGACAGTCATCAAAAGTGCCTTCTACTGAAAATGCCAGAATGTGTTTGTTCCAGCATGTGAGTTGCTGCTCTTGCCTTTTTGAGACTTTACCTTTCGGATATAAAATAGCGACACGTATGTCGGGGTAGTCATTAAAGGCTGCGGCTACGGCGCCGCCGGTATCACCAGATGTGGCCACCAACACAAGGCGAGGCTTATTATTTGCATTCGGTAATTTAGAAATAGCTGAGCTTAAAAAGCGAGCGCCGACATCTTTAAATGCGCATGTTGGGCCATGAAAGAGCTCAAGAACTTTTTGCCCATTTGATAATTCATTCACGGGTAGCGGAAATGAAAAGGCTTTTTTGCAGTGGGCAAGAAGGCTCTCTTTTAGAAAATCGTCTTCAAAGTACGACTCGAGTAATTTATGTGCAAAGGTCACCGGATCATCAGTTGCAAGATCATCCCACCTTATTTTTTTAAATTCTTCGGGAATATATAATCCTCCATCTGGAGCTAAGCCTTTAATTATAGCTTCAGAGGCCGTTATTTGAACATTGGGGTTTCGTGTGCTTAGAAATTTCATGATAAAATATAAGCGCCTTGAGTTGAGATGTTCGAAATCCAAGTGGTAATAGGGGATTTACAATGTTTAGTAAATTCTGTCTTCATTTTGTCACAAATAAGTTCAGCCTCGTTTTTATGAGCAAGGGCAAATACGCTCGGACCGGCACCCGAAATGGAGCAGCCTATAGCATTATGTTCGATGGCCACTCGTTTGACCTCTAGAAATCCAGGTATAAGGTGGGCGCGTGCGGGTTCTATGATTTCATCAACGAGACTGGTTCTCATCAGATTGAAATCTTGAGTGTAACAACTTGAAATAAATGAGGCGAGGCGACCTGAGGCTCTCACGTGAGTCGGCAGAGTGATGGCGTCTGGTAAAACCTCACGGGCAACCTTGGTGTCTAGGCGAAATCCTGGATATAGAATTACGACTTTTAAATTATCAGGAATGCCTATTTGAGTGACGCCATTTTGATCGGGTCGAATGAGTGTCAGACCACCGAATAAGCACGGAGCCACATTGTCGGCGTGACTAGACCCGCTCGCAACAGATTCGCCCTCTACTGCATAAGAGAGTAACTCTTCATTTGTAAGTGGCTTAGGCAATAGATGATTGGCCGCCTTGATTGTGGCAACAGCTGAAGCTGAGCTTCCGCCAAGTCCTGACCCAAGCGGTATGCCCTTTTTAATATGCACTTCAAATCCAAATGGTAGTTTTAAATCATTCTGTAACTTTATAAGGCCTGCAGTTGAGGTGTTCAGGTGAGCCTCTCTGGGGAGCGCAGAGAGAATGCTTTTTTCAATATATTTTTCACATTCAATGGACGTGATCGCAATTTTTTTATCTGTTGTTTTTGTAACGCGTACACGATCACCAATGGTGTTGAGTGCAAACCCTAAGTTATCAAATCCGACGATGACATTGGCAATAGTGGCTGGTGCAAAAGCCTCACATGTGGTGATTGTATTGCTCACTGTGGCGCTCCCAAGTTGTCTGCAAGGCGTAAGAGCTCGGCAAAAACACCGGCGGCCGTAACCGCAGGTCCTGCACCAGGACCTTGAATGATCATAGGTTGCTCACTGTAGCGTTTGGTTCGAAACAGAATCATATTGTCTGTCCCGCTCAGTCTTGCAAATGGATGTTCGGGCGAAAGCATTCGTAAACCCACCTCAGGGTGAATGCCCACACCAACTCGAGCGACAAAGCGAAGAGCTTGATTGCTATTTTTCGCTTTTGTCACAAGGTCTAGCATTTGTTTATCCATCTCATGCACACGACTCATAAACTCATCGGTGGGGAGAGTTTGTAAATATTGAGGGACTAAATTTTCAATCTTAACATCATCGCGACTGATTTCAATTCCAGCTTCGCGTGCAAGAATCACAAGTTTTCGGCCGACATCACTGCCAGATAAATCGTCGCGTGGGTCGGGCTCGGTAAAACCATTTTCTTTAGCCGACTTGAGTACTTCAGAAAATGGAGTCTTGCCATCATAAGAATTAAATAAAAAAGAGAGCGTGCCAGAGAGCACCCCTTCGATTTCAAGAACTTCATCTCCTGTTTCGACAAGGTCTTTTAAGGTTCGAATAACAGGCAGACCTGCGCCAACAGTAGTTTCGTATAAAAAATAGCGATTTGATTTGCGGGCCGTAGATAAAATTTCTTTGTAGTAATTTAGTTTGCCTGACCCCGCTTTTTTATTGGCGGTGATGATATTAATGCCAGACTCCATCCATTCTCTGTATTTATCGGTTGTGGCATCACTTGCCGACATATCGATAATCACAGCGTGAGGATAGTGACTCTCATTTATAAAAGTTGAAAAATTAGTCAGATCGGAGTTCTGAGTGGCTTTGGTTATTAAACTCTTCCAGTTTGATATATTCATGCCGGTTTCATCAACGTGCATTTTTTTAGAGTTAGCAATTCCACGTAGGCGTATATCAATGCCGCGAGTATTTCTTAGTTTTTCAAATTGCTCACTGAGTTGATTTAAAAAAGTAGAGCCAACTCCGCCTAGGCCGATAACTCCAACTGACAAGGTTTGGTTGGAAAGAAAAAATGCAGAATGAGCAGCGCGTACAGCACGATGTATTTGTGATTTGGGCACAACGACCGAAATATTTCTTTCAGACGATCCTTGGGCAATAGCTAGGCAGTTTGCTCGCGCCTTGCCTAAAGCAGAAAATAATCGCCCAGCAATACCGGGGGTTTTGGCCATGCCATCGCCGACCATGGCCATGACCGAGCAGTCATTTAAAACAATGACGTTTTGAATTTCACGACGTGAAATTTCAGCTTCAAATGTTTTCAGTATGGCCACGCGAGCAGCCTCAGCTTGTGCATTCGATACCGCAATACATATCGACTGCTCAGAACTGGCTTGAGAAATCATAACAACAGAAACGCCAATTTCTTTTAAAGCGCCAAACAGCCTTTCTGATACGCCCGGGATGCCGACCATGCCGGTTCCCTCAACATTGATAAGGCTCATATTTTCAATAGTTGCAAATCCTTTAACAGGAGGGGTTTGGCTAATCTCAGCTGAAATTCGAGTACCTGCTGCTTTAGGATTAAAAGTATTTCGAATTCTTATTGGTATTTGATTTTGAATGGCCGGACTCATGGTATCTGGGTGCACGACTTTGGCGCCGAAGTACGCAAGCTCACTCGCTTCAGCATAAGACATTTCTTTTAAAACGACCGCATCAGGAACAAGGCGTGGGTCGGCACTCATTACGCCATCAACATCTGTCCAGATTGAAATTTCTTTTGCCTGTAATAGTTGAGCAAATATTGAAGCTGAAAAGTCACTTCCATTTCGTTTCAGTGAAGTGGCAATGCCCTTTTTTGTTGAAGCAACATACCCGGTGATTATAACAAGATCTTCATTAATAGTGGGGAGCCATTTTTTGACTTGAGCAGAGCTTTCAGGCCAGAGTACGGCCACAGTGTGGCGGAATGGCTCGACAAATAGCACCTCACGAGCGTCTAACCAGGTGCATGGTGTGCCATTTTCGACGAACGCGAGTCGAAGAAGTTGCGCCGACCAGAGCTCTCCGTACCCAGAAAGGAGTTCTGCAGTTTGTGCCGAGCACTCTCGTGCGTGCCAGATCCCTCTGAGGACTTCAGAAATATCAGAAATATCTTTATTGAAAACGGACAAGAGATGCGCTGAATTTTCTTTTGTGAGGAGTTCATTGGCACATTCGAGATGTTTTTCAAGTATTTCTTTAAGTTTAACTTCATAGTTGGTGTCGCGCAGCTCGGCTAGTCGTATGATTTCAAAAAGTGCATCTGTTACTTTGCTCATAGCTGAGACCACTACGGCTTTGCGGTCTGAGTTCTTCATCTCGCCAATGATTTTGACTACTGATTTGTAGCGGTCAGAATTTGCAACGCTTGTTCCGCCAAATTTATGAACAACCCAGTTATTATGACTCATATTCACTCTTTATATTTTTGAATGTTTTTCTCTAGAAAGCAAACTGTAAGCGCAAGGTACGACATACAAGGTGAGAATAGTCGACACGAACACCCCGCCAATTACAGCCAGCGACATAGAGCTTCTCGTCTCAGTGCCTGGCCCCAGTCCTAAAACGGGAGGAATAGACGCGGCAATGATTGTGATACTTGTCATTAATATTGGACGAAGACGAAGTGGGCACGCCTCAAGAAGCGCACTTGAAACATCAAGCCCTTGTGCGCGCTTTTGATTGGTGAAATCAACAAGCATAATAGAATTCTTTTTCACTATACCCATGAGCAGTATGAGGCCGATCATGCTGTAAATATTTAAGCTTGATCCGGCTATCCAGAGAGCAATAAATGCTCCAGTTAGAGAGAATGGTAGAGATAATAAAACCGTAAAGCCATGAGTAAAGCTATTAAATTGGGATGCCAAGATCATGTAGGCGATTAAAATTCCGAATATTAAAGCAAAAACAAGACTTGAAAAGCTTTCTTCAAGTGACTTCGAGCTACCACTGAGAACGATCGAGTAACTTTTTGGCAAATCCGAGCGATAGCCCTCTATGGTTTTTAGCATGTCAGATTGAGAAGCTCCAGGTGCAATATTGCTATAAACTGTAATGGCGCGTTCACGGGCTTCTCGTGTAATGGAGACTAATGTTTTTTTGATGTCAAGAGTTGCAACAGAGCTCAGCGGTATAAGTTCGCCACGGTTATTGCGAATTTTTAAATTTAAAATAGCCTCCGGTTTATCACGAAATTCAGAATTAAGTTGCACTCTGACATCGACACGCTTGCCGCCCTCGTTAAATCGCGCAACACGATCGCCGCCAATCAAGTAGCTGACCGTTTTGCCAATATCTTCGACGCTAACACCGAGTTGCGCGGCACGCGTTCGATTCGGGATAATCCGAACCTCAGGCATACCCTCATCATAGTTTGAATCTACATCAATAAATCTTGGATCTTTTTTCATTTTTTCTTCTAAGTTTCTTGAGATTTCAACGAGTTTATCCCAGTCGGGGCCTCGTATCGAATACTCAATGGGAAAGCCCCGACCTGAACCGAATCCGCCAGTTGAGAGGTCTTGAATTGTTGTCTTTAAGCCCTCGATTTTTTTAAACCTTGTGCGGACTATCTCCATCATTTCTTTTTGCGAAGTTTTTCGCTCAGAGTGATCTTTCAATGTGATAAACATAATAGCCGAATTCACTTGGCCAGTGAAACCGCCAACGGCCACAAAGAACCGTTTAATATCTTTAATGTCTAATAGCTGAGCCTCTGCCTCTTTAACTACGCGGTCTGTATAGTCTATTGAGCTGCCCACTTTAGTTGTCAGGCGAACTAAAAATATACCTTGATCTTGGCTGGGGGTGAGTTCTTTTTTTAAAAGCTTTGCGAAAATAAAACTAGATAAAAATATAACTGTCGCCGAAAGGAGCACGGTTTTACGATTTTTAAGACACCACTTTAATTGTTTTGAGTAAAGAGTTGTGGCTTTCACTACGTACTTTTCTAAAACCCCATGTTTTTCTTCTTTTTCTAAAAATTGTGAACAGCGCATAGGTGTGAGTGTGAGAGCTTCTAGTAGTGAAATTAAAATGGCGACAGATATCGTGACGCCAAATTGAAAAAAGAATTTACCAATGACTCCATCCATAAAAGCCACTGGCAGAAAAATGGCGACAATAGCAAGTGTAGTGGCCATGGCTGCAAAACTGATTTGATCAGTTCCCTCTTGTGAGGCTTTTCGTTTGTCTTTGCCCATTTGTCTATGGCGCACAATATTTTCTAAAACCATAATGGCATCATCAACGACAATACCTACGGCTAAAATTAAACCCAAAAATGTAAAACTATTGAGGGTAAATCCGAAAAATTTTATAGCGATAAATGCGCCAATCAGGGATGTGGGTATCGCCAGTAGTATGTTAAATGTAGATTGCAGAGAACCTAAAAATAGCCAGCAGATGAGTGCGGTGAGTAGGGCTGAAAGTATAAGTTCAAATTCAAGTTCGCGAACAGTCTCTTTGATAATAAGAGTCGAATCGAAATTGACTCCGATTTCAAGCTCTGGAGGTAACTCTTTGCTGAGTTTATTAATTTTCTCACGGACATCTTCGGCTACGGCCACGGCATTAGTGCCACGCTGCTTGCGAATGCCGATGCCTACAGCGGTCTTCCCACGAACACGAGAAAGACGTCTGATTTCATCAAGTCCCATTTCGACTTTGGCGATATCTTTGATCTGTATTGGGCTATAGATGGGAGTGCCGCCGCGACGACTGATCACCACTTCGCCAATTTCTTCTGCGGTTTTGGCTTCGCCGACAACGCGCAAGGTGTACTCAGTGTCTCCGTCTTGAAGTAGGCCGGCTGGGCGCTCCACATGTTCTCGATTGAGAGAGCTCACCACGTCATCTATTGAGAGCTCAAATTGGTTTAACTTTTTGCCGTCAATCCAGATTCGTATGTTGGGCTCTACATAACCACCAAAAAAAACATCTCCCACGCCAGGCACTAGCTGAAATTGCGGGGTAATTTTGTCGCGAGCAAAAGCCATGATCTCGCGGGAGCTCATGTCGCCGCTGATGGCGACCCACATAATGGGTTGGTCTTCAGGGTTTTGTTTGGTGACAACTGGTGGCTCGACATCTTCAGGAAGACGCTTCTGCGCCTGGGCGATTTTACTTTGCACCTCTTGAAGGGCGACATCTACTTTTCGGTTAATGTCAAATTCAAGGGTGATGTTGGCAGTCCCGTAGCGAGCTGATGAAGAAATATTTTTTAAGCCCTCAACGCCCATAATTGAATTTTCAAGTACGTCAACAACGTCACTTTCGATAACTTCTGGGCTTGCTCCAGGGTAAGTGACAGAGACATTGACCACCGGAAAATCAACATCAGGAAGGGAGCTGACCCCTAGAAAATGAAAGCTTACAAGGCCGAAAACAATAAGCGATGTCATGAGCATCCAGGCAAATACAGGGCGCTCAATTGATATTCGAGTTAAGTTCATGGACTCCCTTTTCAATGAGATATATCAAGTACGATAGTATAGTCAGATGATAAATTGTAGGCTTAGTTTGTTTTCAGTGGGAACACTCCCGGGCGAGAACGCACTGCAATATTAGTGATAAAGAACCGCTCTTCATTGTATGTCTATTGAATATGAAAAATCACACAGTTCTAATCACCGGCGGCAGTGGCTTTATTGGCTCTCATTTGGCGGAGTATTATTTAACTCAAAATCATTCAGTAATAATTGTTGATAATTTCTGTACGGGTTTAAGAAGTAATGCAGATTATCTTAAAGGTATTTCATCTTCAGAAAAGTTGACCATAGTTGAAGCTGATGTTTCAAAACCCTGGGGTTGGGTTCAGAATTTAAGTTCAGAATCACTTCAAAATATAAACTATGTATTTCATTTGGCGTCACCAGCTTCTCCGCCGCTTTATCAAGAAATGGCCTTT
>JAGRAK010000077.1 GCA_020434645.1 Bdellovibrionales bacterium
GTTTAGCGCTGGGTCAGCTTTATTTGAAAGATCAGCGTTATACTTCAGCTCAGCAAGTTTTTGCCCAAGTTATTCGAATAGAAGAGAAGCCGAAGTTGGCTTATATAGAATTAGGAAAGACCTACCAGGCACTCAACCAATTTGATGCAGCTCGAGATGCGTTTTTCAAAGCTGCGGCGATTGATCCGGCAGATGTGGAGCCCTTATTTCTTGCCGGGCAATTATATCTAAGGGCAAAACAACCAAGCGAGGCGAGACAACAGTTTCAACGCGTATTGAGAGTGAACAAAGATTATCCACTCGTTAATTATTATATAGGTAAGGCGGCGCTTTCTATGGGTTCTACTAGTGAAGCGATAGAGCAGGCTAATATTGAAAAAAGTAAAAATCCGGGTTTGGCCGACCCCTATATCTTAGCGGCTGATGCCTATACCGAATTGAAACAATATGGTGCTTGTGCAGGCGAATATCGAAAAGCTGTTGAGCTACGCCCAGCTGACTCAAATATGTATGTTAAGATGGCTCGTTGTTATCGTATGTCTGGCAATCTAGACGCCGCCCTTTCAATGATCAATCAAGCAGGAATTCAAGAGTCCGGTAATCCCGAGGTTTGGAAGGAGCAAGGAGCAATTTTTGAAATGCGCCAAGACACTTTAAAAGCAATAGAGGCATATAACCAATATTTGACAATTGTGCCCAATGCCATTGATCGCGCGCAAATAGAAATGAGAATCAACGCCTTGTCACAATGATCAGAGACGATTAGTCTCTATATGAAGGAGTCAACATGAGCCAATTTATAGAAAACTTACAATATAAAATTAAAACATCGTCAGGAAGTATTCTACTCATGCTAGCCAAACTTTTTGTTGGCTCGGTAATAGGCCTCACGTTTGCCTTAATTGGCGAACAGATGGCCGGCTTTGGAACTTTCGGATTTATTTTGGTTATTATATCAACTATCGTGACTTATATGAGAGTGGCTCGTAGTTGGACTTTCACGCACCTTGGGGTGTTTTCGTTAATTTGTGTCTTGCTCGCCGTCCTCTTAAAAATGTATATCCAAGTGGCGCCTGGCGCATAAACAAAAGAGTTTAAAATGATAGATATCAAAGCCCTTGAAAAAGATGAACTTAATCCGTTCATGAATAAAAACTATGTTGAAGGCTATAAAGAAAGTCTCAAAAATCGGCAGGCGGATGTTGGCGTTGTTGATGAGTTGCTCAACTTAAATAAAGAACGAAAGGCAATGCTAACAAAGTCCGAAGCGGCCAAAGCCAGTCAAAATAAAGTGAGTGGTGAAATTGCCAAAATAAAACGCAGTGGCGGCGATGCTTCAGGTTTACTTCAAGACATGCAAGTGCTGAGCGATGAAATTAAGAAAATGCAAGAGCAGTCTTCAGCCGCAGATGCGCGTGTTCAAGAATTGATTTTAACTTTGCCGAACATTTTACACCACACAACGCCTATTGGTACTTCAGCAGAAGGCAACAAGGTTGTGCGCACAGTTGGAGAAAAGACTCAATTTTCTTTTAAGGCAAAAGAGCACACTGAAATTGGAGAAGCCCTAGGCATCATAGATTTTGAGCGTGGCGGAAAAGTCTCGGGTGCACGATTTACTTTTTTAAGAGGGATGGCCGCTAGACTCGAGCGAGCACTTATTCAATTTATGATGGATGTTCATTCTGATCGTCATGGTTACGAAGAAATGATTCCGCCATTTATAGTGAATGGCAAAAGTCTTGAAGGCACAGGCCAATTCCCAAAGTTTAAGAATGATGTTTTTTGGATTTCAAATCCTGAATATTATTTAATTCCGACAGCAGAAGTGCCGGTCACAAATTATTTTGCTGATGAAATCTTAGACGGAAAAATGATCCCAAAATCTTTTGTAGCCTACTCGCCTTGCTTTCGATCAGAGGCAGGCAGTCATGGCAAAGATACAAAAGGCCTTATTCGTCAGCATCAGTTTAATAAAGTGGAGCTTGTGAAATTCACTCGACCCGAAGAGTCTGCGGCAGAGCACGAAAAACTCACCAAAAATGCTGAAGAAATCTTAAACTTATTAGAGCTGCCATATAAAACAGTGGCGTTATGTTCAGGCGATATTGGTTTTGGGGCTATGAAGTGTTATGACATTGAGGTTTGGTTGCCTGGGCAGCAGGCTTATAGAGAAATCAGTTCATGCTCAAACTTTGGGGATTTTCAAGCTCGCCGAGCGAATATACGGTTTCGAGACAACCCCAAAGATAAACCACAGTTTGTTCACACCATTAATGGTTCAGGTCTTGCTGTTGGGCGAACTCTAATTGCAATTTTAGAGAACTATCAAAGGGAAGACGGAACTTTTGCGATCCCAAAGGTTCTTGAGCGCTACATAGGCACAACGCGTTAATTTATATTACATAAGTCGTCCTCGGTATTTGACTCTCTGTCGCTAGATCAATAAATTGGCCGACGGAGAGATGGCTGAGCGGTTGAAAGCACCGGTCTTGAAAACCGGCATACTCTTACGAGTATCGTGGGTTCGAATCCCACTCTCTCCGCCAATTTAACCGATATTTGATATCGGTTATCTGATATCAAATGAACGCCGCGTGTCTGGGGGGATTCAAGGTGTCAGTGGTCAATCATAACTCACAATTCGTTCAGCATGAATATGGCCAGCAGGTTCACATATTAAATGATCAGTGCCTCAATCAGTTTTTGATTAAACTCGGGCAACCACATACAGAGCAGCCGCAACTTAATTTCTACGTCGAATCGATTTATGAAACATTGTTGCAAACGGCGATTAATTTATTTTTTCCTAAAAAATTTCAGAAATATGAAACGCGCATGATCGATGCACATTCTGAAGCTATTGTTGAGGGAGATTTTTTAGATTCAGATACAAGAGTGGTAACAGTAAACTTGGCACGAGCGGGCGCACTGCCATCACAAGTTTGCTACGAACGACTTAATTATTTATTTAAACCAAAAAATATTCGCCAAGACCATGTCTTTGTCGCACGCAAGACAAATAATAATGGGCAGGTCACTGGTGTGGACTATTCAGGATCAAAAATCGGCGGTGATATAGAAAATAAAATCGTTTTATTTCCTGATCCGATGGGAGCAACTGGAGGAACAATTTGCCAGGCTGCTGATCTTTATAAAAAAGAAGTTAAAGGCGCAGCACAAAAAATAATAGCACTTCACCTCATTGTAACGCCTGAATATATAAAACGAATAAAAAATGAATGTCCTGAAATTATTGTTCTGGCAGCAAGAATCGATCGCGGGCTTTCAAGCGCGCGCGCTTTAGCTGCCATGCCGGGAGCATACCCAGAAGAAGAAAAGGGTCTAAATGCTCAGCAATACATAGTTCCTGGTGCTGGTGGCGTTGGCGAACTTTTAAATAATTCATATTGTTAAATGGTTCATTCTGTGAAAAATAGGGCGACTACAAATTCTCGTACAAATGCAAATCAGGTTTTACGAGTTTATCGTTTTTATCCCAGGTCAGTCTCAACTGATCTCGCCAAATAGAAATAAATTTTTTACGATTGTTTAGGATTAATTTTTTAGCCCAATCCCTGTTGCCGGATGCTTGTCGAAAATGAAGAAGAGTTGCTTTGGGTTCATATACGATTGAGTACCCATGTTTTTTAACCTGCATACAATAATGCATATCTTCTAAATAGGCCGGAGCGTACATTTTGGGAAAACCACCGAGTTTCATAAATAGCTTTTTTGGCGTAAGTAAGAAAGCGCCGCTGCATGCGGAAACTTTACGTGAAACCAAATACTTTTTATTTTTAGGGTTGTCACCATAGCCTAAAGGTATGCAGACGCCTTGTTTTGCAATTAAAAACCCAGCCTCTTGTAAGCTAAAGTCTGTATTTAAAATTCGCCCGCCTACAATACCAACTTTTGATGTTTTTTTAATTCTAGATAGCGCACTTTTTATAGCATTTTTATACAGCCGACAGTCGTTGTTTAAAAAGAGTAGGTGCTTCCCGTGTGCTGCAATTGCTCCTTGAGTGGCGCCTCCATTAAAATGCATATTGCGATTATTATTTAAAACAGTAATGCCTGAAAACATTTTAAGTACATCATTTGTGCCGTCAGTCGAATTGTTATTGACGACAATCACTTCCATTCCACGAAAGCGGTTTTTCCAAACCGAGACCAAACAGTCATAAGTGAACTCAGCATGATTATGAACAACAATGATCACAGAGAGATCAATTTTTGAAATTCTAGAAAATTTATAGACTGTAGATTTATTGAAGGCTGACTTAAGGTTTTCTTGAAGTTTGCGTCGGTATAATAAATTAGCGCGCTCTTTAAACAGCAATTGCAAAGCTTGCGGGGGCGCGGCTTTAGTCATTTTTACTTGGCAGATATGTTTTTAAACTTCACAACAACAGCAAAGTGGTCAGAGTAACCCAATGTATTTTTTGAAGTTGAGTGATGATTATACCGAAAGGGTACAGCGTTACCGTTTTTGCTAGTTTTGGTGACCAAGTCAGGAGCATGTATTCGATATGAATGAGAATCAATTTCTAAACCGCGGCGATCGTTAAGTTCTGGGTTTATAAAAAAACGATCAAATTCATTCCAGGCATTTTCAGGCTCATAGTAGTATGTTGCCGGTGGCATTTTTGAAATCATAGGGCTTTTCTCTTTAATGGCAAGAGCCCGTACATTAATTAATGAAGCGTCCCACTTGGGGTCTAATAGAACAGTGTCAATTGGGTGTGGTGAATCTTTTTCGGTCGTGTTGAAGTCACCAGTTACTACATAATGAAAGGTTTCTTTTTTATAATCACTGCGGACATCATCAATAAATTCACGCAATGTATTGGCGACAACTGAGCGGGCTTTGGTAGGATTGCCTTGTGATGGCCAGTGATTTGGGAAAACTCCAAACACACCGCCGCCAAGATTGTCGTCTAATTCAAATAACATAACTGACAAATTTCGCGTGGGGTAGAGAGCGTCCGCGACAGTGAGCTCAAAAAAATCGA
Organism: Bdellovibrionales bacterium; assembly: GCA_020434645.1. Classification (GTDB taxonomy): domain Bacteria; phylum Bdellovibrionota; class Bdellovibrionia; order Bdellovibrionales; family UBA1609; genus RBG-16-40-8. The sequence goes on from JAGRAK010000077.1 coordinate 5,016, forward strand.
GGGGTTTCAACTTGTCTTCTTTATATAAAACAGCACAATCAATGCCTCTAGCGTCTGGGCTTGTCGTCATAACAAAATCATCATAACCGAGCGCATCGGACAATTGCTTAACGACGCCTTTGTTTTCAACTTCAGTTAACACTAAAATTTCAGGGAGGCTGCCTTGGGCGGCCACAGCTTTAACTATCTGCTGAATTTTTAAGTCTACTTTTTCTTTAGTCCAATCGAGACCTGTGCAGGCTTTGCTGCCGCGGCCTTTTGTTGGGCAATTTTTTTTCTGTGGACTTTTACTGGGTAGAAATTCGTAGTCATTTTTACCGGAGTCATGTGTGGCATCAAAAAGATTTTGAACATTGTAACTCATAATTTTTAATTCTTTTGATGAAACAGGGATCACATAGTCTTTATCAATTTTTCCAGCTGAGGCGGGTAGAGGTAATATGAAATAAACTATCAGAACTAAGGCATTTAACACTCGCGACATGAAATCCCCCTTAAAATTGATATATCCCTTTAATAGAAAACTAGCCGACTAAAAGAGGTATGTAAAAAAATAATTATGAAAATATAATTAATATGTAGGGTGTCATAGTCATGAACACCCATGTCGCTTATATTAGACCTGAGGGGCGCTCACGATTCGCTAATAGAAACTGTTTTGCGCGTTGATTCAATTTTAGTACCGCTTGCGGTCACTATGGTCACTTGTTCAATGCGCATTAAATAGCGTCTTGTTGCTTCGGGGATTGCCGCCCACATTTTGATAGCGCCAAGAGCACCGAGTATTGCAAATGGAACTAAGAACATCGGCCAGTACTTCCAGTCGATAGTTGTTAAGTATCCAATACTAAGTGATTGAACACTAGAACCAAAATAAACAGCGGCATCGACAAGACCTGAAGCTGTCGCCGTATTTTTGCGACCTCCAAAATCAGCAGCAGCAGTACCTGACATTATAGAATGCACACCAATAACGGCAAAGATCATCAGGGTTGCGCATATGCCAACAATCACAGGTGATTTAAACAAAAATATAGCCATAATGACTGTGAGCCCTGTCATTACACCACTTAGAATGGCTGCAGGAGGACCTCTTCTTGAATGAAAAATCTTATCTGATATGTAGCCTGCCGCAAAACCACCAAGCATCCCAGATACAGCCAGTAAAATTCCCCATCTCTCTTTAAAAAATTCAGCTCCCAGTTGGGGAACTTCTTTTGCAAATACTAAATACCATTGCATGATTCCGTTTCGTAGTACGCCTGAACAAAACTCAACTAGGCCTATGGTGAGCATAATCGGATTTGTCACAATTTTTCTAATGAGCTGTGGCATTGTCAGTGCTGGAGCATCAGGCTCATCGGAAGAGGCGTCATGTGGATCAAACTCATCAAAGCCTGCTTGATCGGGAGAGTCTTTAAGAAAGATCATATTCATCAATGCCCAGAAGACGAGAATAACAGCGGGTATTAAGAATATTAGCCAGTAAGCATCGGAGGTTCCGGTGTCGACTGCAAAAATAAGACGGATAAATTTTTGCGCCGCAGTCGGTGCTTCTGTCATTGTGAGCTTTGCTGCGTTTGCAATTGAACCACCCCAATCAAATGCGAAGTATGCTCCAAAAGAAATGAGTGTGCCAAAAATAGCGCCAAAGATACCGCGCTCTCGTACATGAAACCAATAGGCTTTAACTTTGATAATAGAAACGGCACCAAAGCTTTGAAAGTACATATTAAGAGCATAAAGCAAAGAAAATACTAACGTGAGGTTCATTGACATGTGGTCATTTAAATACAAATAAGTCGCAAGACCCATAAGGCCATTCATGATGCTGGCGCCAAGGGCAGCAATCACAATGCCTTTTTTACCACCCATTTTATCAACTAATGGTCCATTGAGAAAAAACGAAAGGGCATAAGTGGTTGTCCCAGCGGCGAAGATGATTCCGAAATCTTCTTTCGTCATCATTGTGCCCAATGCATTTTTAGATACGGCTAAATTGTATCGAGCCATATATAAAAAAGCATAAGTCATGCCGAGCGGAAACCAGTTTACAAATCGGCGCCACATAAAGCGGCGTGTGTGTTTGAGCGGGTTATTGGTGAAATAAATTATTATAACGGACGAAAGGGCTACAAAAAATAAGGCCAAATCCCAATGTGCAGTGAGTGCTTCAAACATAGGTTAACTCCAATGTGTAGGGCATACCTGGGTTCTCGCCTGCAGCACTGTTGCCTGTCAATGTTTGGCGACGATAAACGGCAAAATGACGAGTTTTGTCACTTCCGGTCGTAGTTAATGGAGCCAGAACAGATACAGAGGTGGCACAGACGCTGCACCCAAATTCTTAGTTAAACTATCTTTGAAAGGATATGCCTGTGAAAATCTCTAAAGTTATATTTTTATTCGCGGTGACTCTATCGTTTGCGACTATGGGCTGCTCGAATGCAGGCATGGGGACGAAAGGTCGTAGTCATAGAGTTGGTTCTAATAAAGCGAATCTAGAGAATTTAAACGACAATAACACATCAGCAGAAGGGCAAGCGGATGATCAAATTGCAGGAGTCGACTCGGCGGAGGGTGCTGCAGTTAATGAGACTATTGTAGTTAATGATAACAGAGAAAGTATAAGTGAAATAGATAGTGACAACTCAAGAGTATCTTCAACTGGAGTCCCAAGGCACAGCGGACAAACTATTCAGCCCGTTATTATTGTTGAAGAAAAATCAACACAATCTCAAACCTCTCAGCTAACAGAAGTTCAAGTTTCTACGAATAAAAAAGTACAACAAGTTACGCGACCAGTGTCGACGCAGCCGACGGAGCATTTGCCAAAACCAATTCCTCCACGAATGCCTGAACAGGCGGTAAGCCCGGTTGCAACACCTTCAACAGGCACACTGCCAAAGCCGACGGCTCCAGTTCAAGCGGCGCCAGTTCAAGCGGCTCCAGTGGAAGCCACATCGACGACAGCAACTGTTGCGCCAGCGAAAGCTCGGCCTATTGTGATACTTTCAGTTAAAACTGGGACGAACCCGGCCGCTCAAGTAAAAGCAAACTCGGGCAAGAGACTGCCCGTATATTTGAGTTATGCTTCACAAACCGCAAGATATGAAAGTACGCTCGATCAAAGATTGATAGCAGAGTTACTACTGCGCACAAACATCATGGATGCTCAAAAAGCACGCACTGTATCTGATGAAGATTATGAGGTGTCTACAAGAGTACCAACATATGGAATACTTTTACCTAATAACTTATTTAACACGATTGTTCCTGCAAATTCACTTAG
>JAGRAK010000078.1 GCA_020434645.1 Bdellovibrionales bacterium
ACTCCGCTTCCAAAAACCCCTGCCGTTGCGCTCATTCTTTCTGTCGCTTTCATTCTAACTTTAGGTCTCAGTGCCGCAAAAGGCATTACGCTTTTTGAGACGCGTGCAACAGTTATAGCCAATGCTGTTCCTCTCCGAACTGGACCAAATGTTGAGGACAATTCTATTTTTGATTTAATTGAAGGCTTTGATGTTGTCGTGCGCCAAGTACAAAATTCTTGGGCACTCATCACAGTTTCGGGTGGCGTATCTGGATGGGTGCCCACCGATACACTTTTTCAACACACTGGAAAAAAACGTTTATGGTAAACTATCTCTGGGACAATATATTCAAACGCGGCGACCTCAATGATGACATCGTTCAAGTGCTTTCTGAAAATTTTATTTTTAAAGTACTAACAAAGCCAGAGCTTCATTTTTTACGAGGCCTTGTTCACTACAGAACATATAAGCCTGGCGAACAAATTTTTTCACAGGGCGAATTGGGCGTAGGCATGTACATTGTCGTTCAAGGAACTATCAATATTACAGTAGAAGAACTTCATACCGTAGACGAAGTACAGCGCAATGTGTTTGTGACAAGGTTATCTCGTGGAGATTTCTTTGGCGAAATTTCGCTTGTTGAGCCCGCTGGCAGAAGAACGGCTACGGCCACCGCAGCTGAAGAGGTCGCTCTACTCGGCTTTTTCAAGCCTGATCTATCTGAAGTAATTGAACGCAATCCTCGCGCTGCCATAAAGATTCTCTCTAGGCTCAGTGAGGTTTTGGGTCGTCGTTTAAAAGAAACGGCAGATCGTTTCGCAGAAGTAAAGCGAGAGTTACGACAAATGACGAGGCCCGATGGCAACAGCTGACTATCAACAAAGACTTCGCGCACAGCGCTGGATTAAAACTCTTACTTTTTTTAGCGTATTAATTCTAGGCGGGGCTGCACTTGTTGTTATAGACAATTTACTATTATCTATAGTTCTTGCCGTGATGATTTCTTATCTTATTTCACCAATCGTTTCGTATCTGGAGGGTGCCGGACTCACTCGACTTATTTCTATAATTCTTGTCTACTCATTTTTTACAACTCTCGCCGGTATCGTGATTTGGGCCGTTTCTCCATTTATAGCCCTTCAGCTTTCGTCACTTAAAACTCATCTGCCTGAATATGTAGACGGTACGGTTACCCTATTTAACGACACAACTCGCGCTCTTGAGTTAAATAGTGGGGGCGTCATACAACTCGATATAAGTGATCGCCTTAGAGCGTGGCTGACCAATCAATCCTCTCGACTTGTTGAAGTTTTACCTAGTGCCCTATCTTCTTCAGCCTCAGTTCTTTTTCTCTCACCACTTCTAGGCTTCTTTATTTTAAAAGACGGGCAACAATTCTCTCGCGAAATATTAAAATTAGTGCCGAATAATATTTTTGAGCTAACGCTGAGTTTGCAGCATCAAATCAGTCAACAAATCGCTTACTATATTCGCGCTCGAATAGTAGAGGCTTTTATCGTCGGTTTAGTCTGCCTTATTGGTTTTCTCACCATCGGCTATCCCTATGCCGTCTTACTTGCCTTATTTGCTGCTATCGCCAACCTTATACCCTATGTTGGACCATTATTTGGCGCCGCACCGGGAATTATAATTGCCCTGATTAACCATACCTCTGGGCTAACACTCGCGCTCGTCTGCACCGTTTATATAATTGCTCAGCTTATAGATAATTTTATAATAATTCCGCTTGTTGTAGCGAGAATTGTTAACCTGCATCCCTTAACAGTTATCTTGGTCGTCCTCCTTGGCGCTCAATCAATGGGAATACTGGGCATGCTGATTTCAATTCCTCTTGCCTCAACCATTAAGGTCACCTTTCGCAGTGTTTACGGCCACTTAACAGGCAACTCCCTCTAGCCATCTTACATTGACTTTCGCTCAGTCAGACAATTAAACTGCCCCTATGTCACAACTATTTTCTCTTATAAAATATGCCCTTTTGGTCACTCTGCTCGCCTCTTGCGGCAGTTCAGATAAAATAGACACCAGCACTGCTGAAGGCGCTTATAAACTTGCGCAAAAATATGAAAAAGATGAACGCTATGAAGAGTCGATCACATACTACTCGGAAGTTAAAAATAAATATCCATACAGCAGCTTTGCTATCGAGTCTGAACTTAAAATTGCAGACATCGAATTTAAACGCGAAAATTATGCCGAAGCCGAAAGTGCCTACAAATTATTTAAAGAATTTCACCCCTCTCATGAAAAATCAGATTATGTCACTTACCGATTAGGCCTCAGTGTTTTCAACCAGTTCCCCCCGACAGTTGATAGAGATCTTGCACTCGCACAAACGGCCATTGAACACTTTTCAACTGTTATTAATAACTACCCACAAAGTGCATACCTAAAAGATGCCATAGAATATAAAAAGAAGTCTGAACAAATGCTGGCCGATAAAGCCAACTATATAGCTAATTTCTATTTTATTCGAAAAAAATGGGATAGCGCTTTGGGGCGCTATGAAGATTTAATGAAAAATTATCCGGCTCGTGGTTACGACGTAAAGGCTTTATATGGCGCTACTATATCGGCTTATAAAATGAAGGACATGGATAAAGCAAAATCTTACTTTAAAAAATTATTAGCTGAGCACCCCAACACTCCAGAATTAGCAAAGGCAAGAACTGAGTTGTCGGATGGATTTTAATATGGAAAACGAATTATTCACTGAAGCCGAAGACCACTTTAAAGAAAATCGGTATGCCGAAGCCGAACCCATTCTGAATCAGCTTGTATTGAAAAATCTCAAGCGCCCAGAAGTATTTCATATGCTCGGGACAATTTACTATGATCAAGGCAAGTTTAACAAAGCCATTCGTTCTTTTCGTCGCGCTCTCGAAATAGACTCAGGATTTACGGACTCATCTATTGGTCTCAGCATTATACTCAACGATCTTGGCCGCTATGAAGAGGGGCAAAAAGTTTTTGATGAGGCGCGCACTATGCTCGCCGTTAAAGGGAAATCAAACGACAGCAATTTAAATGAAACCTTTGCCAATAAGCACGATGAACTTGCTGAGCTTTATTCTCGTCACCATAAATTTGAGGAGGCGCTCGAGCAATATCAGCGCGCCTATAAACTAACGGCACTAAGACGTCCTGAAATTGCCGTGAACATTGCCAATTGCCATTTACAGCTAGGAAACACGAGCCTCGCAATTCGCGAATTGCGCCTGGTTACTCGCGATCATCCGCACTTTGTCCCCGCGTTGCTGAAGCTAGGCAAATGCTACTATGATGCACATCAAATTCCAGAGGCGCTTGAGCAGTGGGAAAATGTTCTGAAGTATGAACCACATAATCAAGCGGCTTTAGACTACTTACGATTGGCACAAACCGTTCAGGTTACTAATTTAAATGCACCCCAAATGGAATTTTAATAGAGGTTATTATGGCACAAATGAAAGACAAAATGGTTCCCTTCATCTCTGCTGAAGAGATCAATTCAATGATTGCTGACCTTGCTAAAAAAATTGAGAAAGATTATGCCGGACAAGAAATTATTATTTTCTGTCCACTAAAAGGCTCTTGCTTATTTGTTGCAGATCTAGTGCGAAAGATTCATCTACCCGTTATAATTGATTTTGTTCACCTGACTTCACCCAAAGGTGAAGGTGTACGAATTTTAAAAGACATTACCGTTGATATTACAAATAAGCATGTGCTCATCGCTGAAGAAATAGTAGATGCTGGCAGGACGCTCAGCTTTTTGAGAAGTCGACTTTTAGCGGGCTCGCCTAAGAGTCTAAAAATTGTTGCGCTCTTAGATAAACCAGCACGACGTGAATTGCCAATTAAGCCCGATTATATTGGTCGTACTATCGACGATCGATTTGTAGTGGGCTATGGTCTTGATTCAGAAGAATTGGGTAGGAACTATAGCGACATATACAATTACGCGAATTAATAAATAACTTTGATATTAAAAGTTGTTTGCTCTATCCAGATATCACGTTGATTACAAAAAATAACACTGCCGAAAACACAAAAGCCGCTAATAATGGACTCACCATCTGAAATACCCCCCCAACAATTATCATTACATACATTTAAGCGGATCATGACGGAGCCTGTCAATAATTAAGCTCATAATTTCGGCAGCTTACTGTTGTGCGCTATGTACTAATGATTCGTCCGACTAGATCATAGTCGTGACTATGGGTGATTTCAACATTCACCATGCTACCTATTTTAGCAACTCCATCATTTATGAAGACCTGTCCATCAATTTCAGGCGCCTGCTGTGACATCCGGCCGCGCAATAAAAGCTCAGTCTCCTCACTGTATCCCTCAACCAACACGGGCATTACCTTGCCGATGTAGGTTTTGTGCTTTTTGCGACTAATCTTTTTTTGTAAAGCCATGAGTTTTTTGAATCTAAAATCTTTTATCTCTTCATCTATTTGATCGGCCATCGCTCCAGCCTTAGTGCCCTCTTCAATCGAATATTTAAAGCAGCCCACTCGATCAAATTTCTGCTCTTCAACGAATTCCAGTAGCTCATCAAATTGTTCTTTAGTTTCTCCTGGGTAGCCCACAATAAACTGGGTCCTTATTACAGCTTCTGGTATCTCTTTTCTAACTTTCTCAAGCACATCTACAATTTCTTCTTTTGTCATGCGGCGATTCATTCGCTTTAAGACAGCGGTATTAATATGCTGAAGTGGCATATCAAAGTACTTAACCAAATTTTTGCGTGTTTTAATTAGCTCAATAACTTCTGGGGTAATGCCATCTGGATATAAGTATAATACGCGTATCCATTCAGCACCCGACTCATCTGCCAAAGCTTTTAAAAGCTCATATGGAGATTCTTTTGCCTGGGGGTTCTGTTTTTTAAGATCCCAACCAAAATCTGTAAAATCATGCGAAATAATAATCAACTCTTTCGCGCCGCCCGCAACCAGTAGTTTAGCCTCACTCACAATTGCACTTATCTTACGCGACTGTAAATTGCCCCTAATAAGTGGAATTGCACAAAAAGCACATCGCTTTTTACACCCTTCTGAAATTTTTAAATAAGCACGATGGGGCTGTTGCGAGTTCATTCTAGGCGTTGTCTCTTCTTGCAAGTACGTTGGCAGATTAAAATAAGTTTTCTTTTTTGATCCACCACTACGATCTTTTAAAATCTTGCTGATATTCTGAAATTCTCCTGATCCAACAAATAAATCAGCTTCTGGCAAACCCGCCACTAAATCTTTCTTGTATCGCTGCGTGAGACACCCAGCCACAACTAAATTTTTAAGTTTTCCGCCATCCTTTAGCTTAGCCATCTCGAGTATTTTATCTATCGACTCTTGCTTGGCTTCTTCAATAAACCCGCATGTGTTTATTATTATGGTTTCTGCATCAGCGGCATCTTCTTTAATTTTATAGCCATCTTGATTCAGCGAACCGAGCATCATCTCGGTGTCTACAAGGTTTTTGGGGCAGCCGAGAGATATAAAATGCACTGACTTTTCGTTTTTACTCATTTTTAGTACTCTGTTATCTGTGAGTTTTTAGGGGGTACATACTGAAACATATTTTTAGTCGCCTTAGCTTTAAAATTACTCTTCTGAAATTCAAATTTAGTTTCATTATCTAGATCGTCCTTATAACCAATTTTAGAAATTTCATTAGAGTCTCTGTTGATCTCTAAACTAATGCTAACAACATCGCCAAAGGTATTTTCTTTTTTAGGCGCCAGGATTAATGAAACAACTCCTGATTTATTTTCTTCTTTTAAAAGTTTCATTTGATCCCATGCCGAAGGTTTGCCGAGTAGCGCCGCTAGCGGAGCTTTGGCCTGCTGAGATAGTTCTTGCGAACGAATTTTGATCACTTGAGTTTTGCCACCCAACTCTTCTGGAGTTGGAGTTTCAACCCATAAGGTATTATTATTCATCACGATGATCGACTCTTCAGGTTTATCAATTTCTAATCGCATCTTACCTTTAGAAAAAAACAAGCGACCCTCGCTTTTTTTTGTTTCATCAAGAAGCGCTAGCGTGACAATCTTACTCAATGTTATTTCAACTGCAGGCGCAAGTTGGTAGCGACTCATTGTTTTTTTAATAAGTTCCAAACCCGTATTGGATGAGGCGAATACGGGAGTTAAATTAAATGTAATAAATACAAATATAAATAGGCTAACGAGTTGATTCATAAGTAACGCGTTATAGCAAACCCTTGTCACGGTCGCAAGCGGATGCGGTTAAAGATCGCCCATATTTCAAAATTCATGGGTTGCCCCAGCGCCATATACGCTGAGTGCGCTGTTCTACCGGTTGTCACGATATCATCTACAAAAATTACTCTCGGTTGGCTTTGGCTTTTCAGCATCTCTAACCCGCGCTGATCAATAGAAAATATGTCATGAGTAATCTTACGCTCAATTAAGCTCTTTGATTTCTGCTCCTCCTTGTACTTACGAGCCAATATGGGAGCGTATTTTGCCCCTAACAGTTGAGCAACAGCGAACCCTAGCTCTTCTCCGTGATCCCGTGTCACACCCCCACGTCGCGGAGCCGGAATTACGTACGTGTTATTTCTAAAACACGCCTGTCGGCGACTGCGCTTTGATTCACGCCACCTCAATTCACATATTGTTTCAGCAAAGTGTGCAAACAGCCGCTCGGCGCCACCACCCTTTAACCCTCGCACAATATTTCTTACCAAAATCTCATTCACTTCAGTCCATGAATACGCACTATACACTTCATGCTCATAATCATTTCGTACATATAAATTGCGATGGAGTTCAAGTTTATGTTCACACACATAGCAAAGCATTCTGTCAGAAATTAGTGCGTCCGAATTTCGAACCAATATGCCACCGCAGTGTACGCATACTCGGAATATTTCAAACTTATGACTAATATGATTGAGTATTTTGCCCATACACTCGTGATGAGCAAATCGCATGCCGAGTTAAGAATTATGGTAAGGCAGGCCCTTCCAAATAGTAAGCGCACGATACAGTTGCTCAAGCGCCACCACCTGAGCGACGTGGTGATTCATCGTGAGTTTACTTAAGCTCCATTGCAAATTTGCTCTTTTTTTAATTTCATCGCTAAACCCATAAGGCCCGCCGATAACAAATACTATGCGACTAGACTGTCGGCCTAGGCAATCAATCACCGCTCGAGAAAAATCAATTGAGTTTTTATATTCTTTTCCGGACTCATCAAACAAAACTACAAAATCGTTTGGTTCAAATTTATTGAGAAGTGCCATTGTCTCTTCTCGCGTTTTAGCTATGGCATTGTCACGGTCATTCGCCTTAGATTTAACCGCCACTCGTTCGAATGTAAAAAAATGATTTATTTTTTTCTCAAGATCTTCGCAGGCCTGTTCAGCCCACGGTTCAGTTTTACCCTTTAAATAGAAAAACACCAGCTTCATATAGAAAGCTTAGGAGCTCCCGCCCACAAGTCTTCAATGCGATATTCATTTCTAACGAAATCATAAAACAAATGAATCATCAGTGAACCGTAATCAATTACGACCCATCGACCCTCTTGCATACCCTCTGTGCTTTGTGGATGTATACCAAACTTTTCTTTTGCCTCTTTTACAACATGTTCACACAAGGCCTTTGTGTGACGTGTACTCGTGCCCGATGCAGTGAGCGTAAACTCTGATGGCTGAGTCATTTCTCTGACATCATACGCTGTTACCGATAGCCCACCAGTTTGGTTTAAAATTTTAGCGCAATACTTAGTGAAGGCGGCGTAATCTTTCACCAATAATTCACTTTTGTCGTAAACATTGTTTGCCACAAGATAGTCTACGACAGCGCCTGGCGTAAGATGATTAACGCTTTCGTCGCGTCTTAACTTTCGACGAATTTCAGTTGCCGACACGTCTACATCATTAAGTTTAACAAAAATAATTTCGCCGCCACCTTTCAATATTGCTCTATCATGCCGAAAGGTTTTAACCAAAGAGGCCAGGGCTGCTGGCAGTTCTTTTTTAGTTTGAGGCAACTCTAAGCCGGGGCGGGAGGTGACAACCAATTTAGAAATTTTAAGTAACTTTTTAAATTCTTTCCACTTGTCAAAATTCTCAAGCTGATCAACACCCACTATTAAATAAAACGCATCCTCTGGATATTTTTTTGTGAAGTCTAAAATTGTGTCGTAAGTATAACTGACTCCGCTTTTGAGCAACTCATCATCTCGTATTTTAAACTTATCTGAATCTAACGTAGAAAGCGCTGCCTTTACACCGCCAAGGCGATGTTCGG
>JAGRAK010000079.1 GCA_020434645.1 Bdellovibrionales bacterium
CTTAGCACCTGAAGAAATTTTGTATATTGGAGATCATATCTACGGCGATATCGTGCGCTTGAAAAAAGATTGTGCCTGGCGCACTGCCCTTGTCGTTGAAGAACTTGATCAAGAAGTCAAAAGCATTCAGAAGGCGCGCCCCTTTGTAAATCAAATCAACGCGTTGATGGCCAAAAAAGTTCCATTAGAAATAAAAATAGACGAATTGATTTCTAAAAAAATTGAAACAGGCAAAGACAGTAACGGCAAAAAAATTGAGGAGTTAATTAAAAAGTCTACAGAGAACGATAAAAAAATATCACCGCTGATTCGCAAACAAAATAAATTATTCAATCTGTACTGGGGCGAAGTCATGCGTGTCGGCATTGAAGAAAGCTATTTTGCGTATCAGGTCGAGCGCTTTGCCTGCATTTATATGGCGCGCCTCAGCTATTTGCTCGCGTTGTCGCCGCGCACTTATTACCGCACGACTAAGCGCGCGCTACCGCATGAATTGGTTTAAGACTTAATTTAGTATTCATAAGCGAAACCCCGAATAAATCAATCTTAATCCCAAGATAACAATAAGAACAGTCAAGCCTGCGCGAAATAATTTTTCTGGGATTTTATCGAGAAGCTTTGACCCCACAAAGCTCCCAAGTGACGTGCAAACTAATGCCCCCAACAGCAGTGTCAGCCAAGGCCAAATGACAAAACCAAGAGTTGTGAAAACTATAACTTTTGCCAAATGGACTGCAAGTTGAACAGTGGCCTGAGTGGCCACAAGCTCTCTCTTCGGGAGCTTTTCAGACAGAAACACAGCCCCGACAAACACTCCCACAGCACCCAAAAATAATCCGATAAAACTCGAGATAAATCCCAGGCCGACCCAACGAATTGTCTTCGGCAATGGCAATTTAAATTTTGGTATAAAGGTAATTGTCAGAATAAACACACCAAGAAAAATATTATAAAAACTCTCTTCTATACGAATGACAAAAAATGATCCCGCAACCGAACCAATGATTATGCCCAGCAGACATTCTCGTGAAATCTTCCAATTGATGGCATCTCGAATGAACCACGCTCGCGAACTGTTGCTGGTGAATTGTATAAGGCCATGTATCGGAATCAAAACTTCCATTTTTAAGTATTGCGCCATGACCGCTAAAATTAAAGTGCCACCCAGCATTCCCACCGTGGCCGACACGACCGCAGTGAAAAATGCCGCCACCCAAATGATGTAGTAATAAGATTCAATTATCATAATGCTTCAATCAGCCTTGGCATATTTTAATAATTACAAAAGCTGCCCATAAGCCATTAAACCGAGAGCAACAAAACCCATCGCAACAGGTATGTAAGAAAGATATTTTAAAACATTTTTAAATGACCCCATAATCAATGTAATGGGTATTCCGATCATGCAGCCAATCATTGAGTAACCGCCCAGTTTTTTAAGAGAAGAACTCAATGCTGTCGCATCTATATGATCACCATACGAAATTGTTATAAGCGGCAACGCAAACATCGCCACATGCGCAAGGCGTGTCATCCTGCGCGGCAAACTATCATAGCGTTCATAACCTTTCGGGAGTGGCAGTGGGCCTGCAAATGACCACATTCCAAGAATGGAGCCTGATAAAATGCCCAAAATCATCCAACACCATCCCCAAACCACTAGCTCGTGCCCTATTGTGTTCTCCATTTTATTCCTTTGAATTGGTTGAAATTACATATTCATAATAATGCTGTTTAGCCTGTTGTGTAACACAAAATATAGAGATAAGTGTAATTAACGTTTCGGGGTGGGGATACATGACAAAAAATACAGATTTAAGTAGTACCTCATTTGCTATTGATACTGAGGTTTTCTCTAGTGATCACTTAGATCACGACTGCGACCATCAGCGCCTAATCGAAGCTTATTTCAAGCAATTAGAGTCTTTCGGCAATACCTTAGCATTTGAAAATTTTAAAAATGGAGCCTGGCAAGGCATAACTTATGCAGACCTCATTGAGACCAGCAAAAAGATATCGAATTATTACATACAACTAGGGCTGCAGCCTGGTGATAAAGTCGCCATACTCTCAAACTCTAATAATTATTATCCAGCTCTTCTTCTTGCCTGTCTCTATTCAGGGGTTACTGCAGTGCCTCTCGATGTTATGCTCAGCGAAGCTGAGCTATCTAATATATTATTACACGCCGAACCAAAATTGATATTGGCATCTGAAAATCATTTTGAATTGGCTTCTCGAATAGTGAGTCGTGAGACTCAGCAAATACCTGATTTTAAAGCTGTTCAAATTGAGCACATTGAATACGAAATTCAAAACAAGCAACCTCTTCTTACGCCTGGCCTAAGGCAAATAAAGAGCCCGGCCATAATAACCTACACCTCTGGCACCACAGGCTCCCCCAAAGGGGTGATGATCAGCTATAAAAATTTACTTTATGAAATACAAGGATTGCGAAAACGATTTGGCACAGAGAAAAAAATATTTTTATCAATCCTGCCAATGAACCATCTCTTCGAATTAAGCGGAGGAATACTTGCTCCTCTAACAACTGGAGCGACAATTCATTTTGCCAATACTACAAATGCGTTTTTAATAATGAAATATATTAAAGAAAAAAAGGTAAACCGTATCCTTGCCGTTCCTCTTATTCTCGAGATGTTTCATTTCGGCATCCAAAGAGAAATCACTAAATTATCGCCATGGCGCCAAACTTTACTGAAAATTATGATGCAGGCCTTGTATTGGATCCCAATCGTGTCACTTAAAAGATTTGTTTTTAAAAAAATAAATAAGGCCTTTGGCGACGATAAAATATCTTTTGTTGTCGGCGGGGCTAAGCTTTCCCCCCGCATATTTAATTTTTTTACTACTTTAGGATTTGAAATATTTAATGGCTATGGTTTAACTGAAACTTCTCCAGTCATAACAGTAAATGGGCCGAGCACTAGAAAAGCACACTCTGAAGGTCGCCCGTTAGATCAATCTGAAATTAAAATTGTTAAAAATTCAGATGATGATCTCGATGGAGTTATCTTTGCAAAAGGCCCGAATTTGATGATGGGCTATTACAAAAATAAAAACCTTACAGATGCGGTATTTTCAGATGGTTGGTTCAATACTGGAGATATCGGCCGCATCGATCGAAATGGATTTTTATACATCACTGGCCGCGAGAAAAATTTAATAGTTTTAAAAGGTGGAAAAAAAATCCACCCAGAAGAAGTCGAACTCGCACTCAGCAAAGATGCGTTTATTAAAGAAATATGTGTATTGCCATACAAAACAAAAGATGCTGAGCCCGAAGAGCACGTCGCCGCGGTAATTGTACCCACAGATGAAATAATAAGTGAATTTGCAGGCGATATGACAAAAATCAAGCCCTTATTATTACAGCGCTTGCAGGTATATAGAAGTGAACTCGCATCATATAAATGGCCGAAATATATAACAATTCGCACAACTCCCCTCCCCAAAACCACGACAAATAAGATAAAAAGAAGCCTACTTTTAGATTCCCATTTCGATAATCAATAAATTTATGTTAACTTGCCATTCACTGAGGGGACAAACATGGGGAATAGTTTTGAAGTATTGTGTGCCGTCGTATTAAAAGAGACCGGCAAAGACGTATCTCAATTAGATAAAAATGAAGATTTAATTGAGATTTTGATGCTAGACAGTCTTGGCGTTCTTAAGTTACTTGCCATAATAGAGAAAGAATTCAATGTTCGCTTTCCTGACGAAGAGCTGGCTAACTTACGATCTATAAATTCTCTCTTAGCATATATACAAAAATCTCAGCCAAAAGGTGCACAATGAAAATTGGTTTAATTGCCATGAGCGGCGTAAGAGTGCGCACAGAGCGACTTGCAAAACTGGGCGTCACTCTTCCGGGTTTTGTAAATCGGGGTAAAGTCGTGGCCTCACTCCCCAGCCTTGGTTTACTAACCGTTGCAGCACTTACTCCAAAAGACTGCGAGGTTTGCTATAGAGAATTAGCAGACCTACCGAAAGAAACCGATGAGCTTGAGCGCTTCGACCTAGTGGGTATCTCTTCTTTTAGCGCGCAAATTGACGAAGCTTATGCTCTGGCTGATCGCTATAGAGCCTTGGGTATCCCTGTGGTTTTAGGTGGAATTCACGTTACACTCATGCCCGAAGAAGCCGCCCAACATGCCGATAGCATTGTCGTAAATGGCGCTGAAGGTGCCTGGCCTCAACTCGTAGAGGATTTTAAAAAAGGCCAAATGAAGAAAAAATATATTGGTTTACGAAGCCAGGTCTTTGACGACAAAAACTATGTCATGCCCCGCTTCGATCTTTTAAAAGGGCGCCCATACAACAGACTAACTGTACAAACCTCTCGTGGCTGCCCGTTAAAATGTGATTTTTGTGCAGCTAGTTTACGTATCACAGATTCTTTTCAGCAAAAACCTGTCGACAAAGTAGTGGCTGAAATAAAAGAGGCCATGAAATACACCGACAATCCATTTTTTGAACTTGCTGACGACAACACTTTTATCAATAAAAAGTGGTCTAAAGAATTTCTAAAAGCCATTATACCACTTAAAATTTCATGGTTCACTGAGACTGATATCTCTGTAGCCGATGATGACGAGCTTTTAGATCTACTTGCCCAAAGCGGCTGCAAACAAATTCTTATTGGCTTTGAAAGTCCCGAGCAAGAAGGCCTCGAAGGAATGAATGAAAATAAATGGAAGTACAAACGTTTTGAAAGTTATCTAGAGGCTATTAATAAAATTCAATCCAAAGGCATTTCAATCAATGGCTGCTTTATTGTTGGACTCGATAGCAATACAGTAAAGAGCTTTGAGAAAGTTCGTGATTTTGTAAATGAAAGTAAACTCATTGAAGTTCAAATCACAGTGCAAACAGCTTTTCCTGGTACGCCACTCTATACACGTTTAAAAAAAGAGGGGCGCCTTTTAACCGATCGGTATTGGGATCGATGCACGCTATTTGATGTGAACTATCAGCCCAAAAATATGAGCCCCCAAGAGCTGGAGCAAGGCATTGAGTGGTTATTTACCGAACTCTATTCTGATCAAGCATTTTTAAAAAGAAAGCGGCATTACATGGAGTACATTAAATCTGGCACCTCATGAATGTACAAAATATGTTCGCGTCGCCCATGTTTTTCGATCACGCCTACAATCTTTTTCGGATCAAATTTCTTTCGCTTGCCCTGACTAAGTGATTTCAGCGCCTGACAAGAAATCTGAAAATTTAATTTGTCACCGGCTCTACAACTTGAAATTAAAATGTTTTTTTCAGATTCAGTGACCGGGAGCACACTTTGAAAAATTATAAATCCACCTGTTGTGTGCTCGAGAACTTCCCTCCACATTTGATCTGTGGCCACCACATGCACAAGAACACGTTTACCGCCAATAAGCGAAAGCTGAACCTCTTCCCAATTAAGTGGCTGCGCTCCAGCTACATGTAAACCTCGCAAACCGTCTTGCTGAAAAACAAAATCAAATTCAACATGGTTCGCTTTGGCCACTGACAGAAATCCGTTCCAGACAGAGTCGTAATCTCGCAAATAAGGTGAGCTTGCCACCACCACCAATTTCTCAGTGTTGACCTCCTGCCAAAATCGGCGAAAAGTAACCGCTCCAATTTCGCTTGGTGATGAAAAATTTGTTGGATTAAGAACTCGAAGGGGCTGGAGCTCGACATTCCCCTTAAAAACAAGATAGATTGCACCAACTGCAAATATCAAAGACGCTGCAATAATTCCCCACATGACTTTCATTTTTGTTCTCCAGTGCCCTATACCTAGCAGTAGGCCGTTAAATTGTCTGGATGCGATGCATTATAAAGGAGCAAAGTCCACTTCCTAGTTGGGCTAAGTCTATGATACTTTGCGTGAAAATAACGGACTTGATCTAGAAGGACAGGTACCCATGAAACCATATCTAATCGTCGGCGACGGTCGACTTGCTAAGCATTTTGCTCACTATTTTAGCATTCTCAACATACCCCACTTATCTTGGTCGAGAAAATCGACAAAGCCGCTGACGGATCTGCTCCCGCATTGCGAACGAGTCTTGCTTTTAATATCTGACAAAGCCATTGCTCCATTTGTCGAAAGCCATCCCGCCCTATTAGAAAAAAAACTTATCCATTGTTCCGGCCTTATGACATTTCCATTTGCAGAGTCAGCTCACCCGCTCAACACTTTTGGATCTGAACTTTACAGTCGCGAATGCTATTTAAATACTCCGTTTATACTCGAGAGCGGCCGAGCTCTATTTGCAGACATACTGCCTGGTTTGCACAACCCCCATTACTATATGCCCGCAGAAAAAAAACCGCTCTATCACAGTTTGTGCGTAATGGCCGGCAACTTCACGACCCTACTCTGGCAAAATACGTTTGAAGCTTTTGAAAATGAACTTCACTTGCCCAAAGAAGCTCTGCTCCCATTTCTCGAAAAAATTGCATTTAATTTAGAGAACTCTCCTCGCGAAGCGCTGACCGGACCTATTTCTCGTGGCGACACCCAGACGCTTATACGAAACTTAGATGCACTTCACAATAGAGCCGAACAGGCTTTGTATTACGCATTTTTAAATTTTGTACTAGCTAAGAAAAAACAAATCGGAGAGTTACAATATGAACGTCTTGGACTTTAAAAATAAAAAAACTCAAAGAGAAAAAATATCTGTCGTCACCTGTTACGACTACACGAGCGCGCGCATACTCAACTCAACACGAATCGATGCTATTTTAGTTGGCGATAGTCTCGCCATGACAATGTACGGAGAGCGCTCCACTCTGCCCGCAACAATTGAAGTTATGGCTCAACACACCACCGCCGTAGTCCGAGGAGCTCCTGACAAATTTATTATCGGCGACTTGCCCTTTTTGTCTTATCGCTCTTCACTTTCAGAAAACATGAACGCCGTCGCAGCACTTATGCGTACAGGAGCACATGCTGTGAAACTTGAAGGGGTTGATGGCAATGAAGAGTTCATTCGTCACCTCGTGGGCTCCGGGGTTCCGGTAATGGGCCACCTCGGCTTAACGCCTCAATCTGTAAATCAATTGGGTGGCTTTCGCGTACAAGGTCGAGATAGAAATCAGGCTGAACTCATTACCTCTGCAGCACAAAAACTTGAAGCCGCGGGATGTTTCTCTGTCGTACTAGAATGTGTGCCAAGTGCACTCGGGCGCACAATTTCAGAATCACTCTCAATACCCACTATCGGTATTGGTGCCGGCCCCGATACCGACGGCCAAGTTCTCGTATGGCAAGATCTGCTCGGTATGAATAAAGATTTTAAACCCAAATTTGTTCGCCAATACTTAAATGCTGGCGAACAAATTGAATCTGCACTTAATCAATTTGCTGATGATGTTATCGCCAAAAAATTTCCTGAAGCTAGAGAGAGTTACGAATGAAAACATATGAGGATATGACAAAATGGATAGATCGCCGTGAAGAAATTCTTCACCATGGCCAAACCATAGGATTCGTCCCTACTATGGGCGCTTTGCACGCGGGGCATGTTTCATTAATTAAAAACGCTCGAGCTGAATGCGACTTTGTGGTCGTCAGTATTTTCGTAAATCCCACCCAGTTTAATAGCAAAGAAGATCTTGAAAGTTACCCTAGAAATTTATCTGCTGATCTGGCCTTACTCGATAGCCTAGAGGTAGACGCCGTCTTAACCCCAACTGAAGCTGAAATTTATAGCGATAAGTTTCGTTTTAAAATTACAGAAACTCAACACAGTGAGCTTCTATGTGGAGCTTATCGCCCAGGGCATTTTACTGGAGTACTGACCGTTGTCGCAAAACTATTGGGATTAACACAAGCACACCGTTGCTACATGGGCGAAAAAGATTATCAACAGTATCTACTGGTTCATGATATGGTTCATGCCCTTAATATACGATCTGAAATCATTGCCTGTCCGACTGCGCGAGAAGAATCAGGTCTTGCCATGAGTTCTCGTAATGCTCGACTCTCCTCTGATGGCCGCAATAAGGCCGCTCTTATTTATAAATACATATCAGAGGCCACTTCCTGCAAAGAGGCCTCTGATAAACTGGCCGAAAACGGCTTCGACGTAGACTATGTCGAAGAGCACTGGGGTAGAAGATTCGTAGCGGCTTCAATTGAAAATGTAAGGCTAATAGACAATGTCAAAATCTAATATACTTATCGGCATGACGGGCTCTATTGCTTGCTTTAAAACCTGCTCACTAAT
>JAGRAK010000007.1:0-2626 GCA_020434645.1 Bdellovibrionales bacterium
TCGTCTTGTACAATTTTTTGTTGTGTAGGAGTCAGTTTTTCTAAAGTGAGATTTTTTCGTTGAAAATTTCGATCTATAGCTTTGGCTAAGAGGTCTGGAAACTTTTTTTGCACGGCAATGAGCTGGGGTTGAAGGTTTGCGGTACCATAATAGCCATAAAAAAGTAGGTCTTTATTCGGAAATATATCCCGTTCAATAGGTATGGGGGCAACTTCGGTGCTCATTACATTTAAAGGTTTTGGTGCCTGTGCGCGGGGTTCTAGATCTTCTGCAGCCCAAGTGTGAGCAGTTGTTATACTGATCAGTAGTAATGGTACTAGGTATTTCACAATATCCCCCTATAAGAGTTGCTTCAATATGGAGCAAATTCAATGCCGACTCCATATAGCATACAATCTATTTGAACTGTTACGGTTAATTTCGGGGGCGCATTTTGGCCCTAAACGTTTTTGCGACCGATGCAGGAGTATTTTATGCCAAGTGAGCGCATTTGTTCAGGGTCGTACTGGTTGCGGCCATCAAATATGATGGGGGATTTGAGCGCCGCCTTTATTTTGGCAAAATCAGGTGACCGAAACGGCTTCCACTCAGTGATGAGGAGTAGGGCGTCAGCGTCAGTGAGTGTGTCGTACTGATTATCTAAGGTTTTGAAGCTGGATAGAACTTTTGGGAGATTCTGCTGAAAATGCTCTGTCATATTTTTAGAAGCAATGGGATCAAAAGCCACAACTTCAGCGCCGGCACTCACCAGTGCTTCGATAATATCAATAGCAGGGGCTTCGCGAATATCATCAGTTTCAGGTTTAAAACTTAAGCCCCACATTGCAAATTTTTTACCTTTAAGATCATTTTGAAAATGAGTTTTTATTTTATCAATAAAAAATTCACGTTGTGATTGGTTGACGTCTTCAACGGCTTCTAAAATTTGCATGGGTACATCATTTTCGCGCCCAATGCGCACAAGGGCTTTTACATCTTTCGGAAAGCATGAGCCTCCGTACCCGATGCCCGGGTAAATAAAGTGAAAACCAATGCGAGCGTCAGAGCCAATGCCTTGTCTGACTGCTGAAACATCTGCCCCAACTTTTTCAGCAATTCGTGAAATTTCGTTCATAAATGAAATTTTTGTGGCGAGCATGGCGTTGGCTGCATACTTTGTGAGTTCGGCTGAGCGGATGTCCATAAAAATCACGCGATGACCATTCATTACAAATGGCTGGTACATCTGACGAATTTTTTCTTGAGCGTCTTCATTGTCACAACCGACTACAATGCGATCAGGCTTCATAAAGTCATTAACGGCTGCACCCTCTTTTAAAAACTCAGGGTTCGATACAACTGAGAATTGCAGTTTTAAATTTCTTTTTGCAAGTTCTGAATTCACAGTGGCTTTGACTTTATCTGCTGTGCCCACGGGAACGGTGGATTTATTTACAATAATTTTATTTTCAGTCATGGTTTGACCAATGGTGGCCGCCACTTTTAGTACGTGTTGAAGATCAGCGCTTCCATCTTCATTTGGCGGAGTGCCGACAGCAATAATTACGATGTCATTGGCGTTAATGGCAGCGGCAATGTCTGTGGTAAAGCTAAGACGTTTTGAATTGTAATTGCTTTTCACAATGTCTTCTAGGCCGGGTTCATAAATGGGGATGATTCCGTCTTTTAAGAGATCGATTTTCTTTTTATCAATATCGACACAAGTGACGGTGTTGCCCATTTCGGCAAGGCAAGTGCCAGTGACAAGTCCAACGTATCCGGTTCCAACTACTGCGACGTTCATGGGGTATCCTGTTGATAGAGTTTAAATTTATGAGTTCGTCATAGTAACCGACTCTGCCGAAAACGGGTAGGATTATTGACGCGGAATAGCTTTAAGGCCTGCCACAACAGCTCGGCCAACTGCGGTGGCTAAAATATCATTGCCGAGTTGGTTGAAGTGACAGCAGTCGTCTTCATAGAGCGGTTCGGGGTGATTGATAAATACTTGAGTTAAATCGGCAAATTGAATGCCTTCAGCTTTTAAATCAAGCCCTGTATTGCGCAGTAGGGGGTATCCAATTTTTACTGCTTTACCGTAGGGGTGATCTTCTCTGAGGGCTACTTTTGCTTCTATTTCGCCAATAGGTTTTGATTTTTTATAGTACTGATTGGGCTGTAAGAAATGAAAGTATTGAATATTATTGGCTTTACATAGTTTATTTAACTGGATGGAGCTTTTTTTCCAGGTGGGGATAATATCGCCTATCATCTCACTAATATTTTCGTAATGAGTGGATGGGCCAGTTATAAAATAGGGTTGTTTTTTATTTTCAAAAGATTTTAGAGTTCTTTGCGCGTCCGAAATTTTTTGAGTTGTGATGTCATTTGTCATCTTCCAGATGGCATTGGCGAAGTAGCTGCGCTGTAAAAGTTCAGTTTGCATTTTGGTCGCCCAGAATTTTTTGTTTCTGTGCATTTGTATAATATTAGCTAAAATTACAGTGGGTTCTCCGAGGTCTAAACCCGCCGCTATCATTGGCCATGATCTTGGGTAAAGAGGGTTTACTCTTGACCCAAAATATTCGGCTGGCGGGAGGGCAATTTCATTAAAGCCATCAATATTGATTAAAATATCAAGGTGAGC
>JAGRAK010000007.1:2636-19367 GCA_020434645.1 Bdellovibrionales bacterium
ACCTTGAATTAAAAGATAATTGAGCTGCATGAGTTGCTGAGGCTGTTTATAGCCGCCAAGGCCGAGGCGAACAAAAACAATTTTTTTATCTTTAAGTGCAGGCGACTTTAGCAGTTCTTTTTCGAGGGTTTTAGTCCCAATGGCACTTAGCCAAAAGGCAACAGAGCCTCCTGTTATGCCGACAATAACTTCATTTGGTGCAGGTTTACGAATGGGTGACTCTGAATCGATGTTACCATAGTCGGTGATTTTCAAGCCGGCATGTGAGTTTGAGAGCTCGGTCGAATTATGTTCAGGATTAAATACAAACCCAAGATAAGGGTGAACAGTCATATTTGAGGCCGCGAGGTTCCAGTCACTTTTGCTTTCGTTTTTATAATTATCTTTTATTTCGGCAATGGCTTGGCGTTCTGTGTAGAGCGTTTTAAGAGACGGCAATTTGCCTATATGAATTTTAAGAGCGAGTGCACCAAGCCCTTCGATAATAGAAAGAGAAATAATCACAAGTAGTAGATATTTAAAAATAGTTTTCATTTTCTGCATTTTATATTTTTTCTGAGTACATGTAGACTCGTAATAAATCCTAGTGGAATATATCAATAAAAGGTAGATTAATGACGCGCAAAGCAGAAATGTCGCGCCAACTTCTAAATTATGGCTTACCGGGGTTTTTGCGAGGCCCAAGTTGCTTGGATCGAGAAATAATCTCTTCAACTTGCTCCACTGACCATTGATTCATTCTTTCTACCGTGAATTGGCTTGCATGGCTTGGCGGAACGCCATCAGAGGAAAGAACGACTTCGATATCGACATTACTGTCCATGTCATAATCGGTGGCGCTGAGTCGAATGACATGCTTGCCAATTAAAATGTATTTAAAAAGCTCGGCAACCTCAATGGAGCTCCCGACTTCTTTTATCGAGGCTTTGCCATATTCAATTTTATTCGACTCCGTCCAAATGTGGCGGGCGGCGGCTTGGTTTTTATTTAATTCGTCAACAATGGCACCCACGATTTCTTTTGATTCAACTATGGGTTCATCTGTGGCCACGTCAAATTGGGTTTTTAACATTTTTCGACCGGGAAATTCACGGTCCGAAAACTGTAGCAATTCGTCTCGTGACAAATCATGGGCGATTTTTAACCATTTGAGCGATTTATTTTCGCCCTGTTGTTCTATGATGGCTTCAATCACATCGCCGTCTTTAATTTCACCCGAAGACAACATTCTGGCCATTGTCTGGGTCACGGTGAGTGTTATAATGTCATTGAGTTCACGGGCGCCGTTTCTAAAGTCGGTTCGTTGGTCGATCAACCACCTTTTCGTTTCTTTCGAGAGGTGAAATGCGAATTTATTCTCGGCACGCTCAAATATTCTCTTTTGTACACCGGCCAATTGGATGTCCGCAATTTTTAAAAATTCTTCGTCTCCCAAGTGCAAGAATTGAATTATTTTTAACCAGCGATTGATGAATTCAGGCTTGTACTTTTCTTTTAGGGCCTTTACGTAGGCGTCACCAATCATGGTTCGCAGCTTTATGTCCAGTCGTCCGGTTAAGTCCAGATCTTCTGCTGTCAGAATTTCACCGCGCTCTTGGCGCAAGCGAATGGCCTCTTTTTTCTGATCAATTATTTTTTCAACTTCTTTTGCGCCGAGGTTGCTGGTGCCAAAAATCAGTGTTTTGCGCATAAATGTTTCGGTGTTGTCGCCCATTGTGGCTTTGCCATTGTCGAGAATGCCAAGCAATAGGTTGAAAGCTTCATCTGACATCTTTTCGAGCTCGTCAAACAGTACGATATTCAGCTCGATTGTTTTCCCGTTTTTGAATTCTATCGTGATTCGGCGAGTGGCCAGTTCATCGGGATGAAGGGCGGGCTGATCGCCGTAACCCTTATAGCCGGCCGTCGTTCCGATCAGGCGACTGACTTCGTGACCGAATTGCATCTCGCCGCCATCTATACGAATAAGGTGAAAGTCGGGATTTCCTTTTAGGAGTTTTACCAGGGCGCGCACCAGTTCGGTTTTACCGACCCCGGTTGGGCCGGTGAAAAGTAACGATCCGAAAGGTTTTTTCGGATCGTTTAGGGTGGCCAGTACTATTTCAAACGCTTTTGACATGGTTTCAATTGCATAATCTTGTCCTACGATGTCATCTTTTAATCCGCTCACCAGGTCATGAATCCATTCATTTTGTTTTGTTGTATCGAGGGGTCTGACATCGGTTGCGGAGAGCGCTTTTTGGCAGGCGTTAAGATAATGAATGGGGTCGCGAACGGCAGAGTGTGGCGCGCTGGTGGTTGTGGCATCAGCGGCAAAGGCAAATGGACTGCCGACCAGAAAAATCGAAATAATGAATTTGGCGGTATTGTAAAATAAACGCATAACTGACCTCAGTATGTTATCACGACATATTCAGAAATATGACGGTTGAAGCGATTAACCCCCGGGCCACCAGGCTCGTTCGCCGCAGATTTCATTATTTTTTTAAATGCATCATCGATTTCATTTTCGAATGAATAATCTAAATTTGAAAAAACATTTTGAATTTCGCTGTTATTTTCAAGATGGCAGCCATGGAGGGCAAAGTGATTTGGCTTTTCATTGGAGCCCACCCCGTAATCACTCCCGACGCATTCTACTAAGAGATCTTTTGCCACAAAATTTACTTTGTAAAGTCGCGCCTGTTGATTTGGTTTGCGAATATTCCAAGATAATGTGAGATCCTCGATTGCAGAGTTTACGCACCAAGTGTTACCGGGTAGCAGACATCCCTTGTGAAAGCGCTCATATGTTAGACCATTAATTTCAGTGGGCAAAATATTGAGCCACTGGGCGAGAGATGTTGTGATTTTATCATCCGCAATTTTTTCCATGAAAATTGGGGGTCGTGTCGCGGTTTTTGGTACATATTGATTGCGCTCTTCGGTCTGAACTGGGTAGGCGGGGCTTGATGAGTAGGTGGATCTGGGTACGGGTTTACTCGATCGGCAATCGGCCATGGCTTCGCCAATATCTGTCGAGCTGTCGGTGCTCTTATTTTTTCTGAGGGTTTTGAGCGCGCAATTTTGTAAACTTGTATCCGAATATTTTAAAATACACAATTGGATCGCGTCTTCATAGTATCCGCCATATTGTTCTTGATTGTAAACGGCGCAGTCGATGACATCGTCGGGGTAGTTTTCGCAAACCTCACGCGCTTCAAGCTCGGTCGGTATATCGAGTCGAATTTGATTTGTCGCAATGCAATCCGTGGTGTTGTTACGTCGATAAACGTCGGCGCGAGAATCAACGACACGGCCAAAAGTTACGGCCATTAAAATAATCAGGAATATTTTATTACCTTTCATTAACCATCTCGCTTGTTGATTGATTTGTTATTCCTTGCTGGGGCAATGGTTCAATTTCGGCCTCAACTTTTTGTAAGTGATCCATTAATGACTGGGTGGCCGAAGAAAGTTTTTCAAATTGTGAAGGGTTAAGGGTGTTGTTAGCCCTTGCCGCCACGATGGCCTCAATGGCAGTGCCGAGTACGGTTTGTTCTTCTTTGAGTTGTTCGAGCTGGGTTATGGTTACATTTACAAGTGTCTCGGCCGTGGCCTTGCCACTTCTGAGATCAAGAAGTTTTTTATTGATGTCGTTGGCGCTCTCTTGATCCAAATGTTGGCTGTTGGCCTGAAGGTATGACTCTAACACCTGAACATGGATGCCAAACTGCAGGGAGATCGCTTCAAGTTCACCTTTAACTTCAATTAACTTGTTAAAGACATCGGGTAGTTGAGACCTGTAGGTATTGATGGCATCGTGTACATTTTCTGGGATTTCGTACCGAGCCTTGTTTTTATCCATGGATAGAATTCGACCAAGCGTATAAATGGGTTCACCCATTGCGCGGGTGCGTTTGTTCCAATCAATCATCACTTGACTGCGAAAGGCATCGGAGAGCGCCATGTACTGTTGTAATTGATTGCCGTAAACAAATAATGATTTTTGAACATCATCTGACTTTGTGCTTATGGGAATCATCGGTAGAGCGGCGGTGATCATCGCGAGTTCTACACGTGTTTGTAAAACTCCTAAGTCGGCAAATTCGCTATCAATAAATAAGTCGGCATCTCCGTCTTTCTCGCTTATAAGGCCAGCCTTTTTCAGGGCGCGACGGTTACTCGAATTCATAAGCCATAGCTGCAAACGCCCGAGGTGAGTGCGAGGTGCAGTGAAAAAATAAGTTAAGAAGCCAGAGGCCGCGGTTGCAGCGCCTGCTGCGGCAAGCGGTATAATGCCGGGGTCAGAGACACCCGACATCATGGCCACTTGCGCGGCACCGTAGGTCACTGCGGCAGTTGTCACACCAGCAAGAGAAGTCATAAATAAAGCCGATCGTGTGCTACGTGTAGCGCCATCAACGGCCAGTCTTGCTCCGAACGGGAGCGAGAGCCTGATAAGCTCGGCAATCTGCTTTTTTTGTTCAATATTTTCCAGTAGTGATTTTCGTGTGGCAACATACTGGTCGGGAGAATTGAAAAATGCTTTTTTAGAATTGATTTCAATTTCGTCATCGGGAATTTCAGCCGCGTCGAGTTTGAATTTTTCGACAAGGTAATTCCAGGTCGATGTGGCAATAGCCCCCTGGAGCTGTATGCTTCTTTCGGCGGTGCCGCTGAGTACGTCGGTCAGTCGTTTTTTATCGCTGTCGGTGATTGTTTCGTAAAAAACGCCTTTTGTGTTGGCGATATTTTGAAAGCCGTTTTGGCTTAAGGCATGGCCAAGTGCGCGAAAGTACACTTGCGTAAATAAAAGAGGGTGTTTGCGGGTGAATTTATCAATCATGGTGTGGGTCACAAATCCCACGGGCTTATAGGAGGAACTCGTGGGGTTTGTTAAATATGTTATGCACGCCGAAGATGTGCCTTGGGCGAAACTGGCGAGTGGATTCAACACAAAAGCCGAAATCAGCAAAATATTTTTTAATTTTATTTGTATCGCGCTTCTCATATGTCAAATCTCCTCGATAGTCTCATCATCTATTATGGCTGTGTCGTGCCGTTATTTGGTTGATCGGCATTCTGCGCACGAGCCTGGGCCGTAATGTCGGTGTAAGTGTCACGGGCCTTTGCAAGTGCTTCGGCCAGGACTATCTCATGTGCACGTCGACTTTGTTGTACCAGTATGGTCTCGGTGACCATGCGGCCTAATGCCTCGGTGTCTTCTTCAATGGATTTCAGTTCTTGACGTTGGCGATTTTCAACCGAAGTGCGCATTCTCGCATTGAGTTGGTCGATCATGGCCGAACGGTAATTGTCTATGTTTTGTAATGCTTGTTCGGTTCGCTCTTGGCGCGCCAGTGCATTGTTCAACTCGGCCTGGGCACCAATAATGGCCACGTTGTAATAAAGTGCACGTTTTATACCGGCAATAAGGTCATAATGATTGTCTTTGATGACTTCCCAAACATTGATAAATGTTTCGGCTATGGCGATACCCGATGTGATATCCGTTAAACGACGATCGTAACGTACAAAAGCTTTTCGAACCTGATCTTTTGTATACTCATCATTTATGGAAGCCAGTATACCGTCGCGCATTTGCATAATGGCAGTACCTTGTTGGGCGAGAAGTTCAAGGGCATCGCGAGTTTTACGATATCGGGCCTGTATTTCATCAATGTATCGAACATCTTTTTCAAATTGCTCGAGGTTTCCGGCCAGCAGGCGTTGAATATCCGATAAAAATCTCTTGTCAGTTAAGAATGAGGCAAACATGTCACGCGTGAAACGAAAACGATTGGCCAACAGGCGCGCAGAGCTTTCAACGTCTTTAAAGGCCTCTGAAAATTCACCCGACAATAACTTTTGCATGGTGGATTTTTGATCCTGACTCAATAGTTCGGACATTCGTGCTGCCAGGCGGTCAAGGGTTGCACTTGTTTCGTCTACCTTGTCGGCGCTTGGTGCCTGCGCACCCATTTTTGGCATATCTAAAAATGGATTGGATTTTGATAAGTCGGGTCCGAGCATACTCATTTCAATATTGCCGTAATCCTCAAGAAAAGAAATGGCAAGAGAGGTACGAAAGGCGTCGGTCTTTCGGGCATCGAGAGATGAGTAGCCGGGCATGACATTGGCCGCAAAAAATGCGGTCATGTTTGTTCCCAAGCTCGACAGAACCCGTTTGTCTTCGACAAAGGTAACCTGCTGCGGAAAATTTTGACCTTCTTGTTTTTTGGTACCCAGGGCTTCGAGGTCTTTGACCGGAAATTCGCTGAGTGCGGCAATACAGTCGGCCTTGCTGCCTTCCGTAGCGGAGGTGTCGATCGCCATCGCCGGCGTGCCCATGCACGAAATGAGTAGTGTGAATATATAAATTTGTTTCATAACCTTCTCCTATTAAGGGTTCGTTTTCTTTAAAAGTTTAAGGCACTCTTCTGCCGGTATTAAATAATCATTTCTTTCTTTAGCAACGGCAGCGTGCACGTCACTCGCGCGCGTGAGCCTTTGTTTTTTTTCTTCCATAAGTGCGGCTTGATCGTTCTCGCCACGCAAACGCGCAGATGGCTCGACCTTAGCCGATCCGTTTGTAGAAAGCACTTTTGATAGGGCGCCTTGCGTAAAGCTCTCTAAAATATTTTCACGCTTATCTTTTGAGGTGCGCGTGGCCTTAGCCATGTCTTTAAGCTGGGCCTTAACCAAATCAATTTCGGAGTCTTCATATACATTATGAATTAATCTTTCTATCAGCTCGTTGGTCACTTCCGATACCTGGTAGTTTTTACCGGTTCCGAAAACGAGCCCCAGTGTATACGCGTAAATGTTTTCACCAACTGATACGCTGTATTTAGAAAATGTTTTAAGGTCATGTATAAAGTTGATCCATAGGCGACCTTCCTTGCTGTCAAGGCGCAAATGAACTTGCCCATAGGGAAAATTCGCAACACGGGTCAATACGTCGAGTTTTTTCCAAAGTGTTTCTTTGTCCAGTTGGCTTTTAAAATTATATGGACGGATACCCAATTGTTCGTGCACGATTTCGTGCAATATGGACTTCATCAATGCGTCGGCAAATGCCATGGGCTCAAGTCCGCGAAAAGATTTAAATTGCTCGGGGATTTTGTTATTTTGCGCAAATTCACCTAGCAGCACTGAATTTAACATTTGGAGTTTGGTATCAAGATGCAAGCCAGAGTCGAACGCGGTTTGAAACTCTTCACTGAGTACAAACTGTGGGTCTTGAATTTTATTTTCAGCAATTGACACAGATACGACGGAAGTGCGGGTTGTGTCGACAGAGCGTTGAATTTTAAGATTGCCGACAGTCCATTTTTTAAACACCGTACCGCTGACTTTTTGCGGGTTGAAGGTGTAATTAATAAACAGGTTGGTTTCGGGTGCATGGGCTTGAGATTCCAGCAATAATTTCTCTGCGGCTTTTGTTATATCGGTGTTTTTTGGCACTCCCCATAATCGAGTTTGTTGCACTTGAATTTCACTTACACCCATAAATTCATCTACGTCACCATCGATATGTTCATCAAAAATGGCCACATCTTTGCGCAATTCATCGACATAGTTTTTGGTACTAGAATAGGGCACCGTAATATCTTCGTTTTCGATAGGGGTTGGAGTAACCAGTCGCGCGATACTCTCTTCGCTTGAATTTTGCGTGTCGATGATGAAAATGCGGATTCCAAATCTTCGAGCGGCATCAATGACCTCATTGGGGCTCAATAGATCTTGGGTTCTTTGTTTGCCTATAGGTGTTGAGACGGGATTGCCCATCACAATTATGGTTTTATTTCTATAGCCCGAAAAAAAAGTGTTCCATTCGTCAATTTTAAAGTTCAGATTAAAAAATCCATAATAGTTAAAATCCCAGATGTCCATTTTTAAATGCCGCATCTTTGCCGTGTACTTGAGAGCTTCAAGAACTTGGTCGTCAAGACTGTGGTTGGCCACTAACAGAATGTCGGAATCGCTATTGTATTTGAAGGTCTGGGCGACGCGAAGAGTGAAGGGGTTGTATTGAATACGTCTTATTGTATCGGGTTTTAAAATTGATTCTAAATGCAGCTCTGGGTATAAAATGGCCTCTGAGTAGGGGGTTGCGCCCTCTCGTACACCGATAACGGCGTCAATGATCATTTCTTCGCCAGGCTTTAGCCCTTGTAGGGCTTGGTCAAAACCTGTGGCATTATCGGCCACGGCGCTTTTATTTTTGTCTAATATTGCAAAGGCCTCTTTTTCAAGCTCTCCGCCTTCGCGCCTTAGTCGAGTAAATGCACGACGGTTTTTACCGTTGATCGCACCGATGGTTTGCTCCGAAACGTTTTTCACTTTAAATAACACTCGGGTCATTTCGCCTTCAGCAATAGACTGCAAGCCGTTCAATGGCGTAATTTCAATGGGGTAGCGAATTTTCAAATTTGTGCTCGAAGAATCGTTGAAGCCTTTAAAGTCGCGCTCTACTCTTTCAACCCGTGCGCGCGGTTTAAGTGTGTCGCTTGTGCTGAGTAGCCCTTCTTCTAGGCGCGGTAATTCCGCAAGGTAGAAGGCCAGGGTTTCTTTACTAAAAGTATAGGATTCGCCAGGATTGAGCACCACGGGAACGCTGATTTCAATTCCTTTTGAGCGTATCCAGGCACTGTTGTCTGAAACATAAAGAATCATTTTTTGATATTTGGGCGATGGGCTGTAGCCACTGTTGGTGACCGTGAGATTAGAAATCGTAATGGATTCTCCCGGTTCATAAAATCCATTGTTATTCAAATCACCGGTGAGTTTGTATCCGGGTTGCAATATTAAATTATAAGGACCGTCATATTTATGTTCGACTCCGGATTCATCAATAATAATATATTGGGACTTACCGGGCTTTGAATCTTTACCGCGGCTAACATATCCGGGACTGCTGCGCCCGGAACTACCATCACGACCATCAGACCCACCAGATTCATAACGTGTGGTGTACACGGGTTCATCGTGAGAATGAACTTGATGTGAACCTACGGCCTCACCCTTGCTATTGTACGTCGTTTCGGTCCGATAGACGGGTCGAGTGCCGGTTTGTTCTTGCCACGTGCATGAGCTGCCGCCACGGCCTCCGCGGCCGCCACTTCCCGGGCCGTGGCCGGTGCCGGGGGTGCCGCCATTGTTTCCGCAGACATTGACCTGTTCTAAAAGCATGGCGAGGTCGTTGTCGTGAATATCAACTCTTAGATTTATAATACCGCCATCGGCGGCATTCCCGCCGCTAGTAGACGCACCTTCGTCGCCGCCGTCTCCACCGTCTGTACCATCTGTTCCAGGGGAGTTGGGGGAGGCATCTCGCCCGTCACGTCCATGTCCGCCATCTTGACCTCGCCCACCGTCTCCGCCGCGACCACCTCGGCCGCCGACCGCCAGTAGTTTTAAACTTAGGTCATGGTTGAGTGGCAGTTGGTCGCCCACTTTGGTCTCTATTTTTTGGCCAGGATTAATTTTTTTTCCGGTCACTCCAACCACGGCACCTGTTTGGGAGTTGATATAAGAGAGGTTGAGGTGTAGCTCACCTGCGGCTTGTCCGTGTTTGTCGGGGTTGACTATTGCGTCGCCGCCATCTCGACCATCTGATTCTGATGAAGCCCGGGTGTTATAGTCGGTTCCGTCAATGTCATTTTCGCCATGTTTGCCCGATACATTATAAACAACTTCACCGGCATATATATAAGGTGAAGGCGACGCCATGATAACAGCAAGAGAGAATGCAGATATTTTTATACGGCGCAAATGCTGAATCACTTACTTCTCCAAATTTTTAACTGATGACAATAACTGTCACTTTTATATAATTTTTTCTTACTTAAGATAGGCTAATGCAAAATCTTATCCTGATTTAAGCTTTTGGCCTGGCGCTGGCTTTCTTAGTCTTTTCAATAGGTTTAGAAGAGATGAGTTCTTTCAGATCGAATCTTCGTAGTAACGGATTGCTTACAAGACCGTAAATTGTCATCTTGAAAGTGTTAGTGAATAATGTACGAGTGGCTTATATTCAAAAAGGTAGATTTATGACGCGAGATGACCTTGCCCAGATTATTAAAAAGCAAATTCCTTTAACAAAAGCCATGGGCCTTTATGTGAAGCGCTGCTCAGTTGCAAATGGAGTCGAATTTAGCCTTCCGCTAAAACCCAATCGCAATCATAAAAATACAGCGTTTGGTGGCACTCTCGTTGCGGGGCAGGCGCTGGCCTCGTGGGCATGGCTTATGGCTCTTCTTGATAAGCGGGGAGTCGCGGCTGAAGTCGTTGTTCAGCGCCAGGTTGGAGAGTTTCTAAAGCCCGTCGATCAAAATTTTATAGTGAAAACCGACAAGGTGCTCTCTCAAGATGTCGAGCGATTTATTAAAACGTTAAAGCGCCGTGGCAAAGCCCGAATTGTAATTTCTGCGCGGGTTTTAAATAAAGGGAAACTTGCCGCCACCTATACGGGCGAGTATGTTGCCCTCTCCAATTATGAACATAATATTAAATGATCTCAGCATTGTCGTGCCGTTTACCAGTCAAGATCTGCTCTGGAAGGATCTTCTTCAAGATCTAAAAGCGCTACCTCGGGGGTCAGAGATTCTTCTCGTCGGTCCAGATAGGCCAGATGATGCCATATTAAAACGTGCCACTGAAAATCTTCTGGCGCAGGTTCGCTATGTAGAGTCGCCAAAAGGCCGTGGTGTGCAGCTCAACACCGGGGCTAAAAATGCCAGTCGCAACTATTTGTGGTTTTTGCATGCCGATTCAAAAGTGCCGCGGCCGTCGATCTTTTTACTCGATCGAGAACTGATGTTGAAAGCTGACGCCCTTCACTATTTTGATTTGCAGTTTTTATCAGATGGTCCGCGACTAGTTGGTTTGAATTCAATGGCGGCTAATTTGCGCTCTCGTTATTTGGGTATGCCATTTGGTGATCAGGGCTTTGCAATGTCACGGGCTACATTTTTGCGCGTTGGTGGTTTTTCTGAAAACTCAAAGTATGGTGAAGACCATATTTTTGTTTGGGAGGCTCGACGCAAAAGAATATTATTAAATCGTGTGCCAGGGGCTGTATTTACAAGTGCGCGTCGCTATGAGAGCGAAGGGTGGGGTGCAGTCACTCGCACTCGCGTAATTTTAACCGCCAAGCAAGCCACTTCTGAATGTATTAAGCTGATGAAGCAAAGGCTTGTTGAGCGCAGAGACTGAATATAAAAAATATCGAGTCGAGATTGACTTGACTAAAAGACGTCTACATTAATTTATAATCAGGGCCTGAGCCGCCTTCACGGGGCTGCCAGCGAGGGCCGATGACATCGGTGGCTTTGCAGTCAATGCAGTTCGGCGCATTCACTATGAGTTTATCGCCTTGGCGCTCATAAACACCTGCGGGGCAAAGCGCGGCATACATATCGGCCACATCTCCAGATATATCAGTGCCTACAGTAAGATGCTGAGGGATATCATCGCGAGTTTTGTTGCCAGATAAGTAAACAGCATCCACTTTACTTAAGCCAGCACTGTCAGTGTTCACTTTGTCTATGCGTTTTTCTTCAGCGGCATCTTCAGTGCTGTGACCACACCCACCGGGGAATAACCCGGCAGTGGCTGTCATCAGACTTGCTTTTATTCCGCCTAGATAGAAACCTGATTTAAATGCTTGGCGCATATTGCGAACTTTGTAGAGATCATCTTTTATAAATGAATTTTTAATTTTTGAATCATAAGTAGAAAGCGCTTCAGCTGAAAAATCATTTTTCTTTAAAGCATCAAAAGCTGTTTCGGCCGCAAATACTCCAGATTGCATCGCGTAGTGAATTCCTTTGAGTGCAGGTACGTTCACAAGTCCTACCGCGTCTCCGGTCATGAGTAGGCCGTCGCCGTGCATGCGTTTTGGTAAACTGTTCCACCCACCTTCAGGAATGGTTTTAGCTCCCCATTCTACGATTTCTCCCCCATCTAGGTACTGCTTGAAAAGTGGATGAGATTTTAATTTTTGTAAGAGCTTATGGGTGTCGAGTGAATGCGATTTATAGTCAAGGCCAACAACTAGACCAAATGAAATCATGTCATCTGCTAGTGGGTACATCCAGCTGCCGCCGAATGCGTCGGTAGGGAGTGGGTATCCAAGGGTGTGAGTGACTTCAAGAGGCGCTTTTTTGACCTTCCAAATTTCTTTTACACCGAGTGCATAAATTTGGGGCTGTTCTGAATTTATTTTTTGCCATGCGCAGTAAGCTTGAGCCAGTGCGCTTCTTGTCCCGTCAGCTAATACTGTAATTTTGGCGGTGATATCATTGGGCGGCATATATTGCGAGCCCGGGGAGCTATCGCGCATAAGGCCTGCGGGAGTTGTGCGAACACCTTGAACCATTTTGCCATCAGTCAGAATTGAATCAGCCGGAAAGCTTGTGAATATATTGATGCCTAGCTCTTCAGCTTTTTGCCCTAAAAAACGCACCACTTCGCAAAGTGAAACGACATAGTTGCCGTCATTGTGCATGGGTGGGGGAGTCGGAAGGCGAAGTTGACCAGAAGGTGTGAGCATATACACTCGATCGCCTGCCACTTTTTTTCTTAAAGGTAAATCAGCATCAGCTAATTCAGGAAACAATTCGCGTATAACTTTTGGGTTCATAACAGCACCAGAGAGAGTGTGCCCACCAAGATTCGCTGCTTTTTCTAATACTCCAATTTGAATGTCGCCTAATGTGCCGCCGTTTTCATTGTCTTTTTTAATCAGTTGCGCCAGGCGTATGGCTCCAGTGAGACCGGCGGGTCCGGCTCCAACAAATACCACATCCATGGGGACGGCTTCGCCCACAGGGCTAGGGTTTGTTAGAATAAGTTGATCTAAAGGAAGGCTTTTTTGGTGTTTTAAAGGTGTAATTGTTTTCATCGGGCAAGCGTACTACCACTTGCCCGTGATGGTCAAAAATAAAAGATCTGATCAGCGGGCAGTTTATTTGATTGTGGACTTATCGGCGATAGCTTCTCCATCAATGACAATAGTCACTTCATCGCCCACTACAACGCCGCCAGTTTCAAGAGCTTTGTTCCATGTGATTTTATAGTCTTTTCGACTGAGTTTGCCGGTTGCTTCAAAGCCCAGGCGCGAATTGCCCCATGGGTCAACTACAGTGCCCTTATAGTTGACAGCAAGGGTAACTGGTTTTGTGACGCCATTCAGTGTGAGGTCACCTTTGATAGTATTTGGTTTTTTATTTTTAACATCTACTTTAGTCGCCGTGAAAGTCATCCAGCGCTTATTTTCAACAAGTTTGTCGTCTTTTAGGCGAACACCAAAAAAATCTTCATTTTTTAAATGTTTGTCGCGCTTAGGGTCATTTGTGTTCACTGAATCAAGATCAATTTTTGCCGTGAGGTCATCAACCTTGCCCGTTTTTTCATCAAATGAAAAAGTGCCTTCGAATTTATCAAAGCGGCCTTGTACACTTGAAATCATCAGATGGGGGACTTTAAATCCAACAGTACTGTGTGATGTATCGAGTGTGTATTTTGTTGAGGCAAATACTGAGCTCATGAGCGAAAAAAATGTAACTCCGGCAATAACTATGGATTGAATTTTCATATGTGTTCTCCTTCGGGTTGATTGGTGATTTTGGGCGAGAATTGGCAGCGGGTCAAGTCGCTAAGAGAAGATATTAAGACCAGACCTAAGACTTGTCGACATTTGGGCTGCAGGTGATATGATCAACTACATGACTGAGAAGCGACGAAAAGAAAGTGATGATAGGCGCGTCATAGAGCGTGTTTCGAGTCCGCATATGCGCGTTCATTTGAACCAACTTCGCTCGTGCTTACTCTTTATGACATTTTTTTTATCAGCTACTGCAATTTATAATATCGCCAATATCAGTTCTTTCACCGAGTTTTCAATTCAATCAATCTTAGCCATAACATGTATCGTTCTGGCCGTTTTGGTTTTTCGCTATTATCGATTGGTTTTATTTTTTCTAGATAATGAATCGAGCAGTAATTTAGATCGGGTCTTGGGTATTCAATCTATCACATGGTTTGCGCTGGCTTTCTTCGCTGTATTTTATGCAAGTGTGTACTTTATTTTTAAGATATAAATAATGAAAAGCAATACGGGTTTCCCACAAAGAGTTGTCATCAAGCTGGGCACAGGGCTTGTTGTCGATGATAAATTTAAGTTCAACGCCAAGTTGATTAAATCAGTTGTAAAACAGATCTTAAATTTAAGAAAAAAAAATATCGAAGTGGTTTTAGTTTCATCAGGAGCAATAGGGCTTGCGAAGTCTGAGATTCAGTACAATTTAAATTTAACACTTGAGCAAAAACAAGCTCTGGCGGCGATTGGGCAGCCATTATTAATGAATCATTACACGAAATTATTCTCAGTACATAAAGTCAAAGTGGCCCAAGTGTTACTCACAACAAATGATCTAAGCGAACGTGAGAGCTACATGAACTTGCGTCTTGTTTTTGATGAACTTCTGAGTCAGGGAGTGATCCCGATTGTAAATGAGAACGACTGTGTTTCAACAAAAGAAATCGTAGCGGGGCAAGGTAAAATATTTGGTGATAATGATGTGCTCAGTGCCTTGGTAGCCAGTAAGCTTGATGCAAGTCACTTGATCATCTTAACTGACGTGGCCGGTGTCTATAACAAAAATCCGTATGAGTATAAAGATGCAAAGGTTATATCGCACATCACTCGGTTGTCGGATTTTCCAAAAATAGAATTAGGCAAAAAATCCAAGCTTGGTCGCGGTGGTATGTTAACTAAAGTGAAGGCGGCACAAACGGCAAGTGTTTGTGGGGTGACAACAATAATAGCGTCTGGGTATGAAAAAAATATTTTAGTGAATACGGTGTGTGGCGAAAAAATTGAGGGGACTATTGTTACACCACTTGGGCGACTGCAAATGCGAAAGAAATGGTTGGGGTTTTCAAAGTCGGCTTCTGGTTTGGTTGTGATCAATGACGGCGCTCGACTAGCTCTTGAAGAAAAGCATGCGAGCCTGCTCCCAGTGGGTGTGGTAGATGTGCAAGGAGAGTTTAAAAGTGGTGATTTAATTTGCATTATGAGCCAGGAGCAATTTGAGATCGCCAGAGGTTTAAGTAAATACTCTTCTTCTGATTTAAAGAAAGTTTTGGGAATGAAAAATCAAGATATTAAAAAAATAAATTTGAGTTTCAGTGAGGAGCTCGTTCATCGAGATAATTTAGTTGTGTTTAAGGAGCTCTACTCAATATGAACTTATCTGAAATCGTTCGGCACTCGAAGCTTGCCACTCATGCCGTATCGGCACTAACTCTTAAGCAAAAGAATTTATTATTAAAAGATTTTGCTGAGGGTATTGAAAAATCACGTGCTGAGCTCTTGAGGGCGAACGCCGAAGATTTGGCAGAAGCAAAGAAGAATTTACTCTCGCAATCAATGTATCAGAGATTAGTTTTAAGTAATGAAAAAATCACGCAACTGGTACGCGGAGTCCAAGACGTTATATTGTTACCAGACCCATGCAATCAAATTCTTTCAAGTCGGTCGCTCGCTGATAAACTTCAACTCACAAAAATTAGTACACCCATAGGGCTTATTGCTGTAATTTTTGAGTCTCGGCCAGATGTGATCCCGCAAGTTTTGTCTTTAATGATTAAGAGTGGGAATGCGTGTTTGTTAAAGGGCGGCAAAGAGGCTCTCAATACGAATCGTGCTTTTATGAAAATTATAGAAGAGTTGCGTGCGCAACATAATTTTTGGCCAGAGCAGGCTGTTACATTTTTAGAAACACGTGAACAAATTCATGAGATACTCGCTTTTCACAACGAAATTGATCTTGTGATACCCCGGGGGTCGAATGCTCTCATTCAAAATATTATGGCCAATACTAAAATACCCGTAATGGGTCATGCTGATGGGGTTTGTCATATTTTCGTAGACGATGTGTTTGATTTTGTAAAAGCTTTAGACATTATTGTAGATGCTAAAACGCAGTACCCATCGGCGTGTAATAGTTTAGAGACATTGCTTGTCCACAAAAATGTGGCCACTGATTTTTTGCCAAAGCTCGCTCAAAAGTTAAACCAATGTTCTGTCGACCTTTTGGGTTGTGATCAAACTATAAAAATTATCGGGGAGTGTTCACCTGTTCGTGACTGGCACACTGAGTATGGCGATTTGCATTTAGCTATCAAAGTTGTAAATGATATTCATGATGCCATTAAGCACATTGAGCTTTATGGGTCACATCATACAGATGCTATTATTTCTAAAAATAAAGAACATATCGACACATTCAAATCACAAGTTGATTCAGCCAGTGTCATGGTTAATATTTCAACTCGTTTTTCTGACGGGTTTCGGTATGGGCTCGGCGCAGAGGTGGGCATAAGTACCAATAAGACTCATGCCCGAGGCCCTGTCGGATTAGAAGGCCTTGTTATCTACAAATATATCGTCGAGGGCGATGGTCACACAGTAGCCAATTATACCGGGCCAGAATAAACAGTTGAATCGAGCCCGGCTCTTGTGCCGCCCTACTTGCAGGGGAGAATTTGCAGAGTCTCTGTAATGTCATTCGGTCCGTCGACCATATCGATGAGTATGTTTTGCCCTTGAATTTTTGGGTTGGCATACCACTCTTCATCATAATTCAGAAAGCCTGTAAGTAGAATCGCTTTAAGTAAGCTTAAAGCTTCTTTTGTTGTGCCGTTGAAGCAGGTGTTTTCAACTTGCACGTCGTACCG
>JAGRAK010000080.1 GCA_020434645.1 Bdellovibrionales bacterium
TTTATATCGGAGAATAGCAACACGAGTTTCTAAATCAGGCATTTGGATGTCGGCAATAAGGCCCCACTCAAGTCTTGTACGGATTCGATCTTCTAATCCATTGATATCTTTGGGCATTCGATCACTTGCTACAATAACCTGCTGCCCTTTTTCAAAGAAGTCATTAAGGGTGTGGAAAAACTCTTCTTGTACGGCTTCTCCTCGACCCAATATTTGGATGTCGTCCATCAATAATACATGACATTTATCCCGGTATTTTTGACGAAATTTATGCATTTCATTGCGCCGAATGCTTGAAATACATTCATTTAAGAAGCGTTCAGCTGAACAGTAACAAATGACTAGATTGGGATATTTTTCTTTAACATGGTTACCAACGGCATTAAGTAAATGCGTTTTACCCATACCAGTCGGCCCACATATAAAGAGAGGGTTGTAATTTTCAGCACCCGGATTATTCGCAATACTATGCGATACGGCATGAGCAAACTCGTTATTTCGCCCCACAACAAACGTTGAGAATGTGTATTCGGGATTGAGGGTGTCTCGGTTATGGCCGAAATTATTGGTATTTACGGAGGGATCTTTAATCGTTAACGGAGCGGGTGGTTCAGAAATTAAAGGAGCCTCTTCAGCCTCCTGTTTGACCACTACTAATTCGATATGGAATGGGTGGCTGTAAACACCGGATATTTCGGTAGAAATCGTTTCAAGCAAGTTTTGAGATATCCAATATTGGTGGAGTGCCGTAGGTACACTCAGTTTGATGACGTGCCCTTCAGGACTCACTTCAATATCTATTAACTGAGTGGGATTAAACCACATGATAAGTGGCTGGTTTTGCTCATTTTTAGATATGATACTGAGCTTTATTTGTTTCCACGTATTTTCAAAATTCAAGCGCCCGCCCTTTTGTTGAACATTTTATAGACACAAGCAACTTCCCCAAACAATGCTCGGCAAGTTTCGTATCATAGTCGGCTTATGGATTCAACGTCTTGACGTGACAGGGCGCTTGTGGTTTTATACCGAAACTTTTACCAGTAATAATCAGTTAAGTCTTTGAAATGGAGACGTAAAATGAAACGTACATATCAACCTTCTCGAAAAAGAAGAAAAAAAGTTCACGGATTTCGTGCACGGATGGCATCAAAAGATGGGCGACAAGTACTTGCACGTCGACGAAAAAAAGGACGTAAGCGCCTGGTCG
The DNA here is from genome assembly GCA_020434645.1 of Bdellovibrionales bacterium. GTDB lineage: Bacteria > Bdellovibrionota > Bdellovibrionia > Bdellovibrionales > UBA1609 > RBG-16-40-8. Next base: position 1,211 of record JAGRAK010000080.1, read on the forward strand.
TCGCGATTGGCGGGAAATAAAAATAGGGTAGCCACTCTCAAATCCCGTGCTGATTTTTCAAGAATAAAATCAAAAGGTCGTACGGTATCAAGTAATCCTTGGTTGTTAGCTAATTATAGCAAAAACGAGGATCTTGGGTTGAGGGTTGGTTGGACTATACCCGGCTATGTTGGCTCTTCGGTCGTTAGAAATCGCTTGAAACGTTGGATCAGACAATATCTTCAATCCATTAGCGGCGAAATTCTTAATCACCAATACGACATTAATCTGGTATTTAGAAAACGTAGTTCTAACTTTTACAGTGAACTCGAACATGGAGAATTGGACGTTGCACTTAATGGGATTTTTAAAAAAATTTCGAGCACTCGCAGCTAATATATTAGCGAACCTTTCGTCATCGTTAATAGTATTTTATCAAGTTTTCTTATCTTATATATTTGGTGGGAATTGTCGCTTTTATCCAACCTGCTCTTGTTATGCAAAAGAAGCTTTTCATAAATATGGATTTTTCACAGCGTTTGCAATTGTCTTGAAAAGAATAATTTCTTGCCGCCCATTTGGTCGACATGGCTATGACCCCGTTCCAGAGGTGAAATTTAATGTCTGAAACTCCGTCTTCAAGCTCATTTATTGATGGAAAATTTTTAATTACAATGGTCTTAGTTTTGGGGTGCTGGTTAGGCTGGCAGGCCTATATGGCAAAGAAGTATCCTCAGCATTATCAAAGTGCCGAAAAGAAAACAGCGGGAGCGTCGGCGCCAGCAGCAGAAACTGCGGCTGGTGATACAAGTGGTGAGGCTAGTAACAAACCAGATGCTGAGCAGCATGCGGGATCAGTTGGGGCACCGGAGGCCTCACAACAAAATGTTCAAAAAAATGTGGAAGAACTTCTTTCGTATGAAGACGACATGTGGAGCTTTGACGTTTCGTCATATGGTATGGCGCTAAAAAATGTTCATCTTAAAAAGTACACAGATAGAGAGGGCAAAGCCATATCATTTGCTAGCGAACCAGGGCTTGCACTTTTTGGCTCGAGTATGGTTGGGCGAAGAGATCCAATTGAATTCACCATCAAAAAAACAGCAGATTTGGAATATGTCGGGACAGCGCAAATCGATGGTATGAAGATCACCAAAATTTTGCACATAGATTCTAATAACTATACTGTAGAGACTAAGTTGCGAGCTGAAAATCTATCAGATTCATTCACAGGTTTTGTAACTCAGTTCAACGAGAAGATACAGCCACATAAGGGTGGTGGGTTTTTAATGCCATCATTTGAACATCAAGAGTTCTATGTCAACTATGACGGGACGGACACCCGTACGGCGGTAGTTCCAGATCAACCGCTAGTTGAAAGTTTTATTCAGACTAAAATTGCCGCATTTGGTTCACAATATTTTGCGGTAGCGGTGCTTGATAAATCTCCAGTTATGGCAGAGTTCAAAGCCAGTACATTGTCAGGTGAAAATGCTATTGCGACGGGCGCCATAACTCATAGCCTTTTAAATAAATCGAATCAGTTTGCTGTTGAATATGTGAGTTTTGCCGGGCCGAAATCCTATGAAGTATTAAAAACTATAGATGCCGATATGACGAAGATTGTGAATCTAGGGTTTTTTAATTCCATTGCGAAGGCTGTGTTGTGGTTGATGAGAACAATACACGCAGCAATCGGCAATTGGGGTATCGCCATTATTTTTCTAACTATAATCGTTCGCATTATAGTGCTGCCGTTTAATTTGATTGGCTATAAGCAGATGAAAGCCATGGCTAAAATTCAACCAGCCATGAAGGCTCTTCGCGAAAAATACAAAAGTGAGCCGCAAAAATTAAATCAAGAAATGTTAGTCCTTATGAAGGACGCCAAAGCTAATCCGTTAGGTGGATGCCTACCAATGTTTTTACAGATCCCAATATTTTTTGCTCTTTATCAAGTGATTGGTCAGAGCATTGATTTGTATCAAGCCCCATTCATGCTGTGGATTCATGATTTAAGTTTAAAAGATCCGTATTATGTTTTGCCGGCGCTGATGGGCATAACAATGTTCATCCAGCAGAAAATTACACCGAATACTATGGAGCCCGCCCAACAAAAAGTGATGATGTTCATGCCAATATTCTTCACTTTTTTGATGGTGTCACTGCCAAGTGGTCTTACTCTATATATATTTGTCAGTTCAGTTTTTGGAGTCGTACAACAACTTTATTTTATGAGAGATAATAACCCCGTAACTGTTAGGGCCTAAGAAGGAGTCACAAATGACAGGATTTCTAAGTAAATTATTCGGAAAAAAAGAAGAGAGCGCAAATTCCGCTCCAGAGCTTATACATAATGTTTTGGAAGAGTTACTGCAAACTGCAGATCTAGATTTTAGTTTTGAGGTCACTCAAGCTCAAGATAACGCAGGGGAAGTATCAGTCGAATTATTTGGCGGAGACGAAGAGTTACTTCGCGCTCGCGAAGGTCAACTTTTAGATGCAATCCAGCTATTCTTAACTAGAGTTGTTCAACATAGAATGCGTGATGAGCGAGTTATTATTAATGTAGACAACGAAGGATATCGTGAACAGGCAAATCAAGAGCTTGTCGATTTAGCGGAAAAACTTAAAAACGTTGCATTAGATAAGGGCAAGCCTGTTTATTTTAGAGCACTGGCTCCACGTGATCGAAAAGTTATTCATCAATATCTTGCTGAAGACGGGCGTGTAAAAAGCCGTTCTATCGGTGAGGGTTTATATAAGAAAATCAAAATATTTCCAACCAAGGGTGAGCCACAACTCGAGCAAGCAACGGAACAGCACTAGTCATGAATAATGTTCTCACTTGAGCGCGATCAAGATACAATATGTGCAATAGCGACTTCAGCAGGCGCTGGAGCTATTGCGCTTGTTCGTTTAAGTGGTGAGCACTCAATTGACGTAGTAAGAAGCATTGCTCCGTTTATCCCAGTAAATCCTGAAAGCCATAAAATTTATTATGGTTATTTGATTGATCCTAGTACTCAACAAGAGGTTGATGAGGTTTTAATATCTCATTTTGCTAAGGGTAAATCTTTTACAGGTGAGATGTCTTTTGAGATTTCTTGTCATGGTAGTCCTTTGATAGCTCAACAAATAATCAACTGTTTGATTCAGGCTGGAGTACGTCTCGCGCAAAAGGGTGAGTTTACATATCGTGCTTTTAAAAGTGGTCGAATTGATTTAGCCCAGGCGGAGGGTGTGTTGTCCGTAATAGAAAGTCAATCGGCTATAGGGTCTAGAATGGCTTTAAGACAGTTGCGCGGGCAGTTTTCTACGCAACTTCATATCATTGAAGATCAACTCACATGGTGTTTATCGCGTCTTGAGGCAAATTTAGATTTTGCAGCAGAGTTTATCGAGTTTGCCGCTGTCGAAGAAATTTTAGAACGAGCAAGATCAGCGCAATTGAATATTCAAAAGATGATATCAAGTTACAAGCTTGGGCGAACACTGCGCAAAGGTTTAAAGATCGCACTTGTAGGATCACCAAATGTAGGTAAATCAAGCTTGTTAAACTGTTTGTCTAAGCAAGAGCGTGCAATTGTTTCTCCTATTGCGGGGACTACTCGTGATGTAATTGAAATCGACATTAATATTGATGGCCACAGTGTTACATTTGCTGACACAGCTGGGCTTAGAACAACCCAAGATCAAATTGAAACTTTGGGCGTTGCAAAAACAGTTCAAACCATTTTTGATGCAGATGTAATTTGTTACATCGCTGATGCAATTCGAACAGAGACATTTTCTTTACCAGAAGAGTTGTTCAACATCGACAAACCCGTCATACATGTAATGAATAAAGCGGATTTACCTAACAACATGAGTCTTTCTGAATCTGTTGGTGGTTTAGATTTATTTATACCACTGAGTGCGCATACTGGATCAGGTCTTGATATTTTAATTAATAAAATTCGTGAATTTTTATTTGTACAACACGAAGAAAATTCAATTGTTATAACAAGCGCACGGCATTATGAACTTTTATCTCGCGCAGATGAACACTTAAGTCGCGCCATTGCTCTACTGATAGATAATGCAAGCCCTGAGTTTATCATTTCTGAAATGAATGAAGTGCTGAGAGCTTGTTTTGAAATACTCGGTAAGCAGTATGATGATGAAGTTTTAGATCGCGTGTTTAAAGATTTTTGTTTAGGTAAATAATGAAGACGAATTATGATGTGATAATTGTAGGCGCAGGTCATGCCGGCATTGAAGCGGCGCTCGCAGCTGCGCGCATAGGTTGTACCACTCTGCTTGTTACAAATAACGCATCTCGAATTGGTTATATGAGCTGCAATCCCTCAATTGGTGGAGTTGGCAAAGGGCATCTCGTCAAAGAAATTGATATTCTTGGCGGTGAAATGGGCCGAGCAGCAGATATATCTTGTATTCAATTTAAGCGACTTAATGCCAGCAAAGGGCCTGCAGTGAGAGGCTCTCGTGCTCAATGTGATAAGGACGTTTACGTAGAATATATGGCTTCGGTTGTTCGCACCACACCCAATCTGGAGCTACGTGAGCTTGAAGTTGAATCGCTCATTTTGAATGGTTCAATTTGTAATGGTGTAGTGACCTCTGATGGTCAAAAGATTTTGAGTCGCGCGGTAGTTATTACTACTGGGACTTTTATGAATGCTGTAATGCATTTTGGTCTTAAGCAAATTTCTGGAGGACGAGTTGGCGACAAGGCCACAGTAGGAATTTCAGATCAACTTCGCGCAAATGGATTCACTGTAACAAGACTAAAAACGGGAACGCCTGCTCGGGCTGACAAAAATAGTATCGATTGGTCTAAAACGACTCCGCAGAGTGGTGATGTTCGATTTGTTCCGTTCAGCCTCAGAAGTCCGAAAAATACTCAACTACCGCAAATTGACTGCTACATAACCTACACGAGCGAGAAAACTCATGATGTAATTCGTAAAAATTTACATCAATCCCCTATGTTTTCTGGCGTAATTCAAGGCATTGGTCCGCGCTACTGCCCAAGTATTGAAGATAAAATCACACGATTTGCTGATAAAGACAGACATCAAAGTTTTTTAGAACCAGAAGGCCTATCTACCGACTCTATATATATACAAGGAATCTCCACAAGCCTTCCCGAAGATGTGCAGTACGAGTTTCTCAAAACTATGCCTGGCCTTGAAAATGTTCGGCTTCTTAAACCGGGATATGCTGTCGAGTACGATTTCATACAGCCAACTCAACTAACACACACATTAGAGACACGGACAATTTCAAATTTATTTTTAGCGGGTCAAATTAATGGAACAAGTGGATATGAGGAGGCCGCAATACAAGGTCTAGTTGCTGGCGCTAATGCTGCGTTAAAAGTTTTGCAGCGCGATCCACTCGTTCTTTTACGACATCAGTCCTACGCAGGGGTGTTAATCGACGATCTCATTACTAAAGGTACAAAAGAACCTTATCGCATGTTAACTTCTCGAGCTGAACATCGTCTTGTTTTAAGAGAAGATAACGTTCTCGATAGGTTAGCTGATATTGCACATAAGTGCGGATTACTTTCTGAAGAGCTACATGATAAATATTCGACTATTCTGACCTCTCGAACTGAACTAAAGTCTTATTTAAGTAAAAATAAGCTAGTTCCGAATGCCGTTACTCTTCAAAAGCTTTCAGAAATTGAGTCGAGTGTTTTACTAAAGCCAGCTACTTTAGAGGACATGCTGCGGCGCGGTGACATTACTTGTTCTAAGCTCGCCCGCTTTAATTTTGAATTTAATTATGATTTTGATACCGTAATTGAGCCTGTTGAGATTGATATTAAGTATTCAGGCTATATTCATCGCCAAGAGCAGTTAATTGAGCAGTGTCGAAAAATGGAGAATTATAAATTGCCTACTGAACTCGACTATAGTCGAGTTCCCGGTTTATCACATGAGGAGATTGAGAAATTATCAAGTATTCGACCAGTTAGTTTGGCTCAGGCATCAAGAATTAGTGGTGTAAATCCAAGTGCCTTGCAGGCAATTTTAGTTCATATTAAAGGAAATAAGGTTCATAATCCTCAAGCGGAGAGGAATATTTAGTTGTGGCTTCAGATTTAGACAGTACCGGTCGACTTTGGAGAATTCCGAAGTGGTTCCCAGAACTCACCCAAAGAGAGCTAGATCTTTTTCGTTCCTATCTTTCGGAATTGATTCATTTTAACGGGAGAATGAATTTAATTTCTCCACGAACTGAGGCTACGGCTGATTTAACACACATTGCGGATGGCATTTTGGGATCACGCGTTATTCTCGGCCAAACTCAAGCTATTGACATATTTGATATAGGGTCAGGAAATGGAATTCCAGGCCTTGTTTTAGCGATATTGGCGCCAACGCGCCGCATTACTCTAGTTGATGCTGATGCGCGTAAAATTGAATTTCTTAAACATTGTATTGCTAGGCTGGAACTTTCGAACTGCCATACCATTCATGCTCGATTAGAGGACTTAGATCCTGGCACCATTCATTGTGGAGTTAGTCGAGGCTTTGCTTCTATTTCAAAGTGTCTTTTGATGTGTCGTAAAGTTGCGGCCGAGGACTGCTCCTTTTTTCACTTTAAGGGGCCGTCATGGTCTACTGAGGTCGCACAAATTCCCTCACAGATATTAGCGTCATGGGATCCCATGCATGTAATGCACTATCGGCTCCCCGATGAGGAGACAGTGCGTTCAATTGTTCTAACAAAAAGAATTTCCAGATAGTGTTCCACGTGGAACACTCTATTTTTTAGGATCTTTCGTGTCCCCGTCTACAATTTGATTTGGATCAGTTTGGCGTGAGGGTCGAGGGACACGGTCGCTCCAATTTCGCGAGGCATTGTTCAATTCTTTATTTTTTAGGTAAGCTTTGTATTCTTCTGGCGGCGGCCATGGTTTTTCTGCCTTAAATGCTGCCTCATAAGTCTTATAATCATCAAATTTTCGCTCAATTTCTCTAATTTTGAGATATTCAATCCGCTCTAGCGATTTCT
>JAGRAK010000081.1 GCA_020434645.1 Bdellovibrionales bacterium
CAGTCGCTCGCAGAGATTTTCGCCAATCTTGTCGCGACGAACGAGATCGTCAAAACTTTTTTCTAGCTCTTCATGAGTATAGCCAAATTTAGTAATTAAAGTCTGCGCGATCTGTGCGAGATGGTCCATGTCAATTCGGTCATCTTGGCAAAGGTCAAGTGCGGCTTGAAAGCTATTGGTTGTGGGGAGTGTGCGGCGGCCAAACTTTAAGTAATAGTCGGCATCTGTATCATCGACAAGATTGATATATATTTTCTCAACTGGGTCATTATTCGGTGTCAACTCTTGCAAGCGAAAAATAGTGTCGACCTGATTGTCTAAAACGTGCAGTGCATTTAATATTTTTCGCAGTTCAGACGTATCTAAGCGCCTTGAACAAATATCTGAGAATAATGAATATATAATGGCATCATATTCACCGTCATCGCCAAACATAATCATGCGAACATCTTCATGTAGGTAGGCACGAAGTTGCATAAGTGCCTGAATTTTATAACCCACTTGTTTGTTTAGTCTCCAAAAACGTCGAGGGCGAAGATTGGGTAAGTTGTCTTTGTAGAAGATGCCAAAGGGGTTAACCCCATCAAGATTTAATTTTTCACGAACTTTTTTCTCCATTTGTGGAGGGGAGGCGGTAATAAAAAATATCGGAAAGTAATCACTGCCGTGTTTTTTCTTCCAGGCCACGCTCAGCGCTTGAACGAGTTTGGCAGAGCCCGGAATATTTTTTTTATCTTTCGCTTTCTCGGTTGCAGTTTTGACAAGCCCGCGAAAGGTTTCAAATTTAGTATCAAGATAAGTCTTATCAATATCCCACAAGTAGACTTCTCGGGCCTGCAAAGCCGCCTTCTCTGAAATATACGGAAAGTATATGACATCATCATTTTTTTTGGCACGCTTCATCCACTCAGCCATAGCCCTGATTATGGAGTTCAAGGGATTTTTCGTCAATGTCTCAAAATGAGACGTAGAAGTTTGCGACACTTTTTAACAAATAGACACAGTCTCATTATGGCACTCGAAAATATCAAATGGTTTCAGGTTGTTACAGATCGTGTTTCGGCACGTAATTTGTAACTCAATAAGTTTGAGGGAAACCTCGGGGGATAAAGCCATGAATAAGCGCAATATATTTTTAAGTATGTCAATGTTACTACTGGTCGCATGCTCAGATGTTAATTTCACATCAATTGATTCTAGTGTGAAGCCGCTTTGCGTTCAATCGCCTTCAGCACAGTCTTCAGATGAATGCGTAAAGATGCGTCTTGTGAATCAGTCTTTTTCTCCGCCGGTGGGGGCGCAGGCTGTTGATATCTTATTTGTAGTCGACAACTCTGGATCAATGAAAGCTCAATTATTAGAGCTTGGAAATCGCTTTCCGAACTTTATATCATCACTAGCCGGTTTAAACTGGCAGATATGTGTCACCACAACTGATGTTCGAGCTGATAAGCAAGACGGTAAGTTATTATCATTTTCAAACGGTGAAAAGTGGATCAATACTCAGACGACTAATGCTGAAAGTAAATTTTTAGAACTCCTGGCGAATATGCCAACTAATGGTAGCGGTGACGAGCGCGGAATTCTTGCAATTAATCGAGCTCTAGATCGTGATGAGGGTTGTTTTAGATCTGGCGCCGCTCTTAGTACGGTTGTTTTGTCAGATGAAGACGAGCGCAGCACGGGTGGCCATGATCAAGCAAGTAGTCAATATAGGGTGTTAGAACCGCGCGATTATGCGAGCAGTGTTTTTGAAACCTTATCTGCGAAGATGTGGACTCAAAAAGTTTACAGTCATCATTCTATAGTTATTGCGCCGAACGATAGTCAGTGTTTGGCTTCGCAAGCAGCAGAGGGTAGTGCTTCTTGGTATGGCACACACTATGCAGAATTAACAAAGCGAACTGAGGGTATACTGGGCAATATATGCGCCTCAGATTACGGTCAGCAATTGAGTTTTATTGGCCAAAATATTCAAGATACAATTGCTTCTGTGCCACTTGAGTGTGACCCGTATACGGCTTCTGGTCTACCAATTGTGATGGCTGAGGCGGCTATTTTAAAAATTCTACCAGCAACTACTTCAAAAGCGACTTTGGCCGGTAATAAAATTAATTTTTCACCAGCATTAGCGCCAGGTACAACCGTTACGCTCAAATACTATTGCCCTATGCTATAGCGATGAAAGCATCAGTTTTTTGCGAAACGCCACTATTTAAATTCAAGTGGGTAGGTCAGTGTTATGGGCATTCCGTCAAAAGATTTGAACTGAACCCGGTCAATGACCGAGGTTGCGCAACCCACGAGTTGCGAGTTGTTTATTTGATCTTGCAAGACTTTCACACGGTCTACTTTACCAGCAGGAGAAATGGTCACTGAGAGTAGAAGTGAGCCGACAGATGTTTTATTGTCGCGTAGACTGTTGAGCTGACATTTACGAAATGCCGAGGCCTGGGCGCCGAGTATTTCTTCAATATATGGGCTTGAAAGAGTTTCTTCGTCTCCCATTTTAATTTTATCAGGAAGTTTACCAGGAGTTATCGCCGATGGCAGAGAGTGGGCTGGTGAGGTGGCACTAACTTGTGGAGTGGTGTCAGTGAGTGATTCGGGCTCTGAAGTTTTATCAGGTATGATATTTTCTACCGAGGTTTGTAGTTCAATCACTCGAGATTGTGGCTGTACATCGGTGTCAGGAGAAAATACTTTTTTATCGCGCATAATGTAGAGCATGCCTTTTTTACCAGGCTGTAAAACTGAATAACTTCCTTTTGCTATAGAGAGTAGTGCTGGCGAATTGTCTTGGCCTGGGCGGTAGAGTTCAAATGTGGCAATGGTGTTCTCTTGGAGCTCGAGCCTCCAGTCTGATTTAAATAGTAAAGAGGCGCTGGAGGCGCGACCCACTTTAATTTGTTCTAGATTAAAAAAATCTGTGTTGGGTTTGATTGCGGAGAATTCATTTTCTCCTGTGTGGCGAACAAAAACAGTTCCTACTTTATCAGTTAGAGTCGCTACAGAAAATTTTTGTACTTGAAGATTTTGTTCAGGCTTAAAAAAAAACTGGTAAAGACGTTCAGAAAAAGTGCGCGAATAAATAATCAATAAAACAGCCGCTATAAGGGCGACGAGTGAGCCAAGCCATGCTTGTCGCGCCATGAATTACTTATTCTCTGATTGAGCCGGAGCTTCTTCGGTTGGCGCCGTTTCAGGGAGAGTCGTCTCGCTGTCAGGGCTAGCAGGAGCTGAAGTTGCCGCAGCGGGGACATAATCGTCAACAACACTGTCGGTGCCGGCTTTGTGAGAAGTTATGTATGTGAGAGTGAGGCATGTGACAGCAAAGGTAATAGCGAGTCCGCGTGTAGCGGTTACAAGAAAATTAGCAGCACCAGTGGCGCTGAATACTTGGTTGGAGCCAGTTGAGCCCATTCCAAATACGCCGCCGCCTTTTGAGTCTTGAATGAGAACCATAACAATAAGTAAAAGAGCTACGGTAAAGTGGACGACAGTCACAAAAGTTAACAACATGATTTTCTCCTCGAGATAAATTCAGAGCCAATCTTATATGTGAAAAGTAGCCAGGTCGTCTATTGTGCGACGCATTATTTTGAGGGGACAGCGACGAGACCGTATTTGCCAATAACCTCGGGGCTTTGGGTGCTGACATAGAGGCTGAGTACCTTTGCAATGTACTCCATAAAATGAATATCGATGTCGGCGACGCGGGTCGTTTCTGAAGGCATACGCATAGAAATCACACCAAAGACTTTATGGTGATAGTAGATGGGGGAAACAAGCATGGAGTTAAAGCTAATTTCTTTTAGATCTTTTTTAATGCGGCTGAGTGCGCGGCTCTCATCTAGATTGTCGATCACGACCATTTTGCCTGTATTTACAACAAGTTGAATTTCTGGATACTTTTTTAAATCCAGCGCGAGGCCGGCAATATCTTTTTTGTCATTTGAGGCTAGCACAATCCCTTTTTCGTGAGTCACATTGTGAACGATGGAGCATCGCAGCCCTTTTAGTTTTAAAGCTGACATTTGAGTGAAGTTAAAAAGCATGTCTTCAAAGCTGAGTTTTTGTAGGGCTTGAGTCACAATCAAGTCTGCAATTTTTAAAGAGTCTGTTTTGGCTTCAGCATTTGAAGTAGGCTCAACTTTTCTCGTTTGACGGCAATGAAATACAACGCGGTTTAAAAGATCAGGGAAGGCTATGGGGCGGGCGAGATAGTCTCGGGCGCCTCTTTGGTAGGCCTCATTGACGTTTTCTTGGGAGTTGTGACTCGACATAACGAGTACGGCGATATCCACTTCACGCAAGCTGGGTGCTTCTTTGCAAAACTGAAGAAGTTCAAAAGCGTTAGCCTCAGGTAAAAGTAAATCTACAAGTAGGACTTTGGGTTGCCAGCCGACAAGTATTTTTTTTGCGTCAGTCCCCTTTTGACAAAGCCGACAATCAAAACCATTTTGATTGAGAAACTCATTGGTGCGACGAGCAGATTGCCAGTCATCATCTGCAATTAAAACTTTAATTTTTTCAGTCGATCTGACTGCAATTTTTGAAGCGGTACTCATAAAATCCTATCGGCACTTTAATTAGATTATTTTAAAATGAATTAAGACGCATTAGGTCATAAATGAAAATCGTGACATATTGAGGGGTTGGGAAGAAAAGTAACCCCTATGAAATTTGTTGTTTTTGAAGGCCTAGATGGGGCTGGTAAATCGACCTTAATCGAGGCACTGAAAACCAAAATTTTAGCTCGCGGAGAGAGTGTGACTTTAACCCGTGAGCCTGGTGGAACTCCGCTTGGTGATGAGATTCGTGAAATGCTACTGCGTACAGATGCTGAAGCGCCTTGCCCACGCGCTGAACTTTTACTTTACGAAGCCGGGCGCGCTCACCATGTTGATACAGTCATCGAACCGGCTAGAAGTCGAGGCGAGTGGGTGATTTGTGACCGCTTCTACGCTTCAACTGTTGCATTTCAAGTTGGAGGTCGCGGGCTCGATGCTGCTGATATTGATTGGCTCAATCGCTATGCGGTTAACGGTTGTGAGCCCGATCTTTGGATACTCCTTGATTTAACAACAACTGAAGCAAAAAAACGCATGGCTGGGCGAAATCTCGATCGCTTTGAAAGTGAAAAAGAAGATTTTCATGAAAGAGTTCGCCAGTCGTATTTGCAGCTCGCAAAATCTCAAAAAGAAAAGTGGCTAGTGTTAGATGCAGCAAAATCAAAAGAGCAGCTGACAAAAGAACTCTTTCATTACTTTGAGGGGCGAAAATGGCTTTAGCAAGTAAGCGCATTTTTGATTCTGTTGTGGGTCATAAGCTTGCGATAAAAAAACTTCTTATGATGGTGGCTGCCGGACGGATGCCCAATTGTTTGCTGTTTGTCGGTCCAGCTCATCAAGGTAAAAAAAATGTGGCGCTGGGTCTGGCGCAAGCCCTTCTATGTGAAACGTCAAACGAGGCTTGCGGGCAGTGCTCCTCTTGTGTGCGGGTGGCGGCTCAGCAAAGTGAGGGCGTTATTCTCGTTGAGCCTGAAAAAAATCAAATTAAAATCGATGCCGCTCGAAATGTCGTGCAGCAAATTTCATTGGCAAAATGGGGTAAGGCGCGTGTCGTGATCATTGATGACGCGCACTTATTAAACCCGCAGGCCGCTAATGCACTTTTAAAATCAATTGAAGAGCCGCCGCCGAATACACATTTTGTATTAATCAGTGCGAGCCAAGAAAATATTTTAAAAACACTGCGCTCAAGATCGCAAATAATGCGCTTTGCAGGTCTTACCAAGCAAGAACTTATCAAATTAGGCCGGGTGGAGCTTGATCCTGAAACCGAAAAAAGTGCGAGCTATATTTTAGAATGCTTAATGTCGGGTCGTGAAAATGAGGCTATTGATATGGTGAGACAAACCGTAGATTCGCGAGAGAAAGGGCAAACTATGGCTCGACTCTGGCTTGAGGAGATTCGCAATATGTGGCTGAGTCCGAACCCAATTTCTCGTGCTCATCTTGCGCGCCTCAGTCTTGAAACTTTAACTATGGATCGTGATTTAAAATCAAATTGTGACTTGCAACTCACCTTAGAGAATTATTTGCGTCAGTCGGCGCTTCTTCTCACGCAAACCAAAGTGAGTGCGTACTTATGATGGGGTGTAATCTATGACTTGGATTGATGTTCACACTCATCTCAATATGCTTGAAAATGATGCTGAGGCCGTGATTGCGGCTGCTCATGCCAGTAACGTGAAACATTTAATTACTATTGGCACTGGGGCTGATGATTTAGAAAAAGTCATTGCGTATGCGACCAAATACAGCCCCACAGTTTTTGGTACTCTCGGCTATCACCCACACGAAGCCAAAGACTTTACGCCCGAAGCTGAAAAATTTATTCGTGATAATTTAAATAATCAACGAATTGTAGGCGTTGGTGAAATTGGTCTAGATTATTATTACAATCATTCACCACATGAGGTGCAGCGAGACGTTTTTCGCAAGCAAATGAAGCTCGCGGCTGATTTTAAACTGCCAGTTGAGATTCACTCTCGAGACGCTGAAGAAGACACCATTCAGATTTTAAAAGAATATGAGGGCCGGGTACGAGGACTTATGCATTGTTTTACGGGTACGCAGTGGCTGGCCGACCAGGCTCTGGCTCTTGGTTATAATATTTCAATTAGTGGTGTGGTGACCTTCAAAAATGCAGACCCTTTGCGTGCCGTTGTAAAAAGTGTACCACTTGATCGGTTGCATATTGAAACCGATGCGCCATTTTTGACTCCGGCGCCCTTCCGTGGCAAAAAGAACGAGCCCGCACTTATGGTTCACACAGCACAGGTTGTGGCCGAGGTTAAGGGTGTTACAATTGAAGAGTTGGCAAAAGCAACGTCAGAAAATGCAATGAAACTTTTTTCTCGTATAGGAGTAATTTAAAATGGCAAAATTGAAAGTGGCAATTAATGGGTTTGGGCGTATTGGTCGTATATTTTTGCGTGCCGGTTTTGAAAAATTAGATATTGTGGCGATTAATGATCTTTGTGACGCCAAGACGTCTGCGCATTTGCTAAAATATGATTCGACCCACCGAACATTTCAGCATGACGTCTCTCACGACGAAACTCACTTGAACGTAGGTGGTAAAAAAATTCGATATACGAAAATAAAAGATCCGACACAGCTCCCATGGAAAGAGCTTGGCGTTGAGCTCGTACTCGAATGCACCGGAGTTTTTACTGATAAAGAAGGGGCGGCGAAACACTTGGTTGCTGGTGCAAAGAGAGTTATGGTTTCAGCTCCGGCTAAAAATGCAGATCTCACGGTTGTTTACGGAATCAATCACGAGCAGTATGATCCGGCTAATCACACAGTGGTGAGCAATGCCTCTTGCACAACAAACTGTTTAGCTCCGGTTGCAAAAGTATTGCATGACGCTTTTGGTATTGAGCAAGGTCTGATGACCACAATTCATTCTTACACAAATGATCAGCCTATTTTAGATGCCCCTCATAAAGATTTGCGTCGCGCACGTGCCGGTGCGCTTTCGATGATTCCGACCACGACCGGTGCCGCAAAGGCCGTAGGCCTTGTGATACCCGAACTCAACGGCCGTCTTAATGGTATTTCAGTTCGTGTACCCACGCCTGATGTGAGTTTAGTTGATCTTGTTGTGCAAACGAAAAAAGATGTGACGACAGATTCAGTGAACCAAGCTCTACGCGATGCCGCCGCTGGCCGCATGAAGGGTATCTTGCATTGCGAAGATACACCTCTTGTCAGTAGTGATTTTATTGGTTCAAGTTACAGCTCTATTGTCGACACCGACAGCACGATGGCTTCAGGCTCGCGTATGGTTAAAGTGTATGCGTGGTATGACAATGAATTTGGTTTTTCATCTCGTATGGTGGATTTGGCTCTCTATATGCAATCGAAAGGCATTTAATGAAAAGCACGCTTGAGGGCATTCGCTCTATTGAAGATTTTGATTTAAACGATAAACGTGTTTTCTTGCGTCTTGATTTAAATGTGCCACTACGTAATGGCCAGATCACAGATATGACTCGAATCGACGCCGCTTTGCCGACCATTCGTTATGCGCTCGAACATAGATCGGAAG
>JAGRAK010000082.1 GCA_020434645.1 Bdellovibrionales bacterium
TCTACGAATACCAAAACACGCCTATATAGACCTACGTAGAAACGTCGTTTTGATTACAAATGCCACCTGACCAGAACGAATCCGATCCACGCAGTTTGGGCGACCCTCATGAACTTTTCTAAGCTCCTCACACTTCACATTATGCTGATTAAAATATTGAGCCGTGCCGCCCGTGGCCGTAAGCGTATAACCTAGGCTCAATAATTCTCGAGCTACTGGCAATAGATCATCTTTATCTTTTTCTCTTAGTGACATAAAAACTTCGCCCGATCGCGGAAGCGTGTGCTGGCTGGTAATAAGCGCTTTTAATAAGGCCTCCGAGTAATCGGCACCACGCCCCATCGATTCACCAGTTGATTTCATTTCTGGTCCCAAAATAGTGTCAGAATCAAAGAACTTCTTAAATGGAAAAACAACTCCCTTTACACAGACATTTTGAATATCACGCCAGTTATACTGCTCTGGACGAACTTCAGCTTTAGATTTCTCTAGAATCCCCATAACTCCCAAATCTACCAGCGGAACTAAGCTCGATTTGACAATAAACGGAACGCTGCGAGAACTTCGAGGATTGGCTTCAAGCATGTAAATAACATCATCTTTTACAGCCAGCTGAAGATTTAAAAAGCCACGAATCTTGAGTCTTTCTGCAAGCTGAACAGCAAGCTCTTCAATCTTATAACCCGTCTCAGATTTTAATCTTTGCGGAGGAATAACCCCCATTGAATCGCCACTATGAACTCCGGCGGCCTCAATATGTTCGATAATGCCGCCTACGACAGACCAACCCAGCCCACAGGCAAGATCAACATCAACCTCTAAAGCTCGCTCAAGAAACTCATCAACCAAGCACGGAGCCTTTGCATTTATATATTCACCATGACGTTGAAAATAACTCTCAAGTTCAGTATCCGTTTCAATAATCTCCATGCGACGTCCGCCAAGAACATAACTTGGGCGACACAATACAGGAAAGCCAACTTCTTTTACTATTTTCACAGCATCTTCAATACAAGCCGCCATACCTGATTTAGGAATAGCAAAATTGAGCTCTTGGCATATTTTATTAAATCGTGCTCTGTCTTCGGCCAAATCCATAGTGTCGAGCGACGAGCCCAGAAGATTAAATCCGCGATCGACCAACTTAGGTGCAATTTGAATTGGAGTCTGCCCACCCAATTGAGCAATAAATCCGATTGGGCTTACATGTCGCATAACCTCTAAAACATTCTCAGAAAGCAATGGCTCGAAAAATAATTCATCTGAAGTATCATAATCAGTTGATACAGTTTCAGGGTTTGAGTTGATCATCACAACCCGATAACCCTCTAATTGAAATCTTCGAACACTTCGCACACAACTGTAATCAAATTCAATGCCTTGACCGATACGATTGGGGCCGCTGCCCAAAAGCACTATAGTTTTCTTGTCTGAATCACGAGGCTTTGTCGGAGCACTCCAATATGTTGAATAGTAATATGGTGTTTGCGAAAAAAATTCTCCGGCACAAGTGTCCACCTGAAGAAACGCGGGATAAATATTATGTTTCTCGCGCAACTTATAGACATCAGAAGGCACTAGATTTCGACATTTCGCGATCGCGGCGTCGCTAAAACCCATTTTTTTAGCGGCGAGCAGATCGTCAGAAGAAAAATCTAAACTCTGACTCATTTGCTTTTCAAACAATGCAATGGCTTCTATCTGCTCAAGAAACCAAGGCGTAATTTGAGTCAATCGATGAACATCTTCGACCGACATACCCATTCTAAATGCCTGCATCACATAGAAAAGCCTCTTACTATTTGGCTCCGTGAGCAAAGACTCTTGAAATTCAAATTCACTAAAGCCACACTCATCAGCCTCAAGTGCCAACACGGCCTTTTGCAAAGACTCCTTAAAGGTGCGACCAATGGCCATCACCTCGCCCACACTTCGCATCTGAGTGGTTAAACTGTCTTTCGTACCTGGAAACTTCTCAAAAGCAAATCGTGGAATTTTAGTTACAACGTAATCAAGGGCTGGCTCATAACATGAGGGAGTCGTTCCCGTAATATCATTACGAATTTCATCAAG
The DNA here is from genome assembly GCA_020434645.1 of Bdellovibrionales bacterium. Lineage (GTDB taxonomy): Bacteria > Bdellovibrionota > Bdellovibrionia > Bdellovibrionales > UBA1609 > RBG-16-40-8. The sequence continues at coordinate 2,074 of JAGRAK010000082.1, forward strand.
CGTGTAACCAATGGCCAAGAGAGCTGCAATTTTAGCAATTGGAAAACCTGTGGCCTTACTCGCCAATGCCGATGACCGACTGACACGAGGATTCATCTCAATAACATAGCGCTTACCTGTTGTTGGATGCACGGCAAACTGAATGTTAGATCCGCCCGTCTCAACCCCTACGGCATTGATAATTTTTCCGGCTTCATCTCGCATACTCTGATATTCACGATCAGAAAGCGTTTGCTGAGGCGCCACGGTGACGCTGTCTCCAGTATGAACACCACATGGATCAAAATTCTCAATGGAGCAAATCACCACAAATGTGCCCGCACGGTCGCGCATCACTTCAAGTTCGAACTCCTTCCAACCCAAGATGCTCTCTTCGACCAAAACTTCTGAAGTGGGACTCTCGTGAAGTGCCATTGCAATTTTAACTTTATACTCTTCAAGAGAGAAACAGATGCCACCACCACCGCCACCCAAAGTAAAATTTGGACGCAGAACTATAGGCAAACCAATATCTTCAACAACGCCCATCGCCTCATCATATGTACGAACCATTTTTGATCGCGGATATTTGGCGCCAACAGAATCGAGTATTCGGCAAAACTTCTCACGATCTTCGGCTGCGTGTATGACTTCACTCTTTGCCCCCAGCATTTGGATGTTGAGTGACTTTAACACGCCTGATTTTTCTAACTCGAGAGCAAGATTCAGAGCCGTCTGACCACCCAAGGTTGGAATGATCGCATCTGGTTTTTCTTTTTCTAGAATTTTTTTAACAAAATCAAGTTTCAGTGGTTCAACATAAATCCGAGTGGCGATCTCAGGATCTGTCATGATCGTGGCCGGATTTGAGTTAATTAAAATAACCTCAAGCCCCTCTTTCATTAAGGCCTTGCAAGCTTGCGTACCTGAATAATCAAACTCACATGCTTGACCAATAACAATTGGCCCACTGCCCAGAATGACAACTTTATTTATATTCGGTAGTCGAGCCATAAATCAGACTCTCAATCTTGAATCGTTTGAGTAAATCTCTTGAATCCCCACATGACGATATTGATCAAATTTATTTCGCATTCTAAATATTCTGATGAGTAACGCTTCGCGAGCCTCTGGTATTTCAGCTTCTGGCAACTTACTAATTCTCTTTATTTCAGATTGAATAAATTTTGTAGCCTCTGGAGGGTGAAAGCAGAATGCTGCAGAAAATACAAAAGTATCTTCGTGTGGTATCAGTCGAGCCTGAAAAAATTCAGAAGAATCGAATCCGAACGTAACGGGTGAGTCTTTTATGATCAACTTATAGCCCGAAAACAAATCTCGAACATAAAGATCGCTACCCTTCAGCTTTAAAAACTCAAAAAGGCTGTAGCGATTATTCGCCAGATTTTTATAATAACCAATTTCGTCGTCAGCAATTGGCTTTGGTCTTGTCTTCAGAAAGTGTTCAATCGGAGTTTGTTTAAATCGATTCAATTTACGAGAGAACAAATACCAATCTGAAAATTGAGCCATCTTTGAATCAAAATTTTGTGACTGAGTATCAAACATACCCGCCAAATCATAAAACTCATTCTTCGCAACGACGGCATCTGGAGCATACTCCCCATCGGTATAAAACTGCATAAGTTCGTCTATGAGCTGATAATACTTCATCTGATTTGGTTCACAAAATAGTCAAAAAGCCCTACCGCATCGTGCGGTCCCGGATGACTCTCTGGATGAAATTGAACGCTCATACATTTGAGCCTCTCACATTTTATCCCGGCCACCGTTTCATCATTTAAATTAATATGAGTCACAACTACGTCTTCAGGCAAGCTTTGCTGATCAACATTATAACCATGATTCTGACTCGTAACGTAAACTCGACCAAGGAGCTTATCAGAAATGGGGTGGTTGCTGCCGCGGTGGCCAAACTTAAGCTTATAGGTTTTAGCGCCCATAGCGAGAGCCAGCACCTGATGGCCCATGCATATGCCAAATATATATTTTTTGCCCAACAGCTCACGCACTGTGCGAATACCGCTTAAAACATCCGCAGGATCACCAGGGCCATTGGTGAGAAGTAGACCATCTGGACTCCACGCCAGGATTTCATCAGCTGAAGCACCAGATGGAAAAACACGAATCTCTCGACACCGCAGAACCAGCTCTCTTAAAATATTCTCTTTTGCACCAAAATCAAGAACCGCCACTTTCGGACCATTTTCTTTAAGCCCCTTACGGTCTTCAATTTTTTTACTACAAACAAGTTGAGTCCAATCCGCTGGCTGCTTCTTCGCCGCTTGAATCAGCTCGCTCGCCTCAGCCTTTGCCTTATCTAAATCATCAAATTGAGAGATTGCTCCCCATGTCGTCCCCTGGCTGCGTAAAACCAACACCAGCTCACGCGTATCGACGCCCGACAATATCGGAACACCATTTTCTTTCAATAAATTAAGCCATGAAGAGTCACGCTTTGAATTTTGAATTTCTAAGCACACAAAACCATTAATCCAAATATTTTTTGATTCCCAAGATGAGCGGTCGATCCCATAGTTGCCTTGCTGAGGAGCTGTCGTAACAAGAATTTGCGAAAAGTAGGATGGATCTGTCGCCATCTCTTCATAACCAGAGTGTGAGGTATTGAAAACAACTTCGCCCGCTCGCGAAAGACCGCCTCGAAATTGCCCCTTAAAACTTTGACCAGACTCAAGTATAAGATAAGCCAAGGAGGTCTCCCATTATCGCCATTCTCATATAAACACCATTTGTAACTTGCTCATGTATTGCACATCTCGAATCAGATAAAACCTCATCAGAAAGATCAACATCAGGAACAAAAGGCCCTGGATGCATAATGATAGCCGAAGAAGAGAGTGCCGCTAAGTTTTTATTATCGAGTCTAAAATTTTCTATATATTGCCCCTGCGATAAGTTTGTCGCCTGACTATGACGTTCCTTTTGAATACGAAGGCCAATACAAACCGTGCACCACTTCAAGGCTTCTGAAAGAGTATTAAACTGCTGAACATTTGAGTCCCGAACGGCTAGGTCTTTAGGTGAACATACGGCCACCTGCGCCCCTAGTTTTTGAAACAATTTAGCACCAGACTTAGCCACACGACTATGCTCAACATCTCCGACATAGAGAATCCTTTGCCCCTCTATTTGACCTAACCGCTCTTGCACAGTCATGGCATCTAAAAGTGACTGTGTGGGGTGCTCTTCGACACCACTACCGGCATTCACCACCGGTATCGAGGATTTTCTCATGATCTCTTCAAGGCGTATATTGCCAGCATGACGAACAACAAGAAGGTCAGGCCTCATCGCAAGAAGTGTATTGAGAGTTTCATGCAAAGACTCACCCTTATCGACACTTGTCGCTTTGTCGACAACAAACACGACCGGGTGAAGTAACAATCTGTGTGCGGCAACCTCAAAGCTAAAACGAGTTCTTGTAGAGGCCTCAAAAAAAACCATCCCAACTATTAAGGGCTTGGCTGGTCGAATTGCTTGTATTTCATTTTTTTTAAATTGCTGAGCGCGCTCAATTAAATGAATGACTTGAGAGTTTGAGAGGTCGTCGATACTTAAAAGAGAGCGTGTAGATCTAGTAGGATATGACATTGGGCACCAATATATCGGGAGCTAAAATTGGATGTCAATGAACTGGAGACAATATTCGACGCCATCTCATATCAGAGGAAAAACCACCCCCATCTTGAGGTGTCCATTGGATAGAAAGCCACACTAGCCATACTTTTGACTCAATAAGACTATATGGCACAGCCCCCCAATGACGCGAGTCTTCTGAAAACTCTCTATTATCACCCAAACTAAAAAAACTATTGGGAGGGACTATATACGGGCCAAAACTCTTATCTTCATCAACCGCCGAAATAATAACGGAGTGATCATGATTAAAAATCTTCTCATTGAGCACCACCATTCGCGCCTGCCCCCTCAGTAGTTCTGAAGGTTGCTCTTCTAGACGTGAATAATAAGCCGCTTTTTTATTCACTATAAGTCGCTGTTTCTTAATTTCAACTCTATCCCCTGGCAATCCGACCACTCTCTTCACACAACTCATCTGCGGAGCCTTAGGACACTTAAATACAAGAATATCACCTCTGCGCGGCGCCCCTCCGCCGATATGAATATCTGTAAACGGCAAACTCAAACCATAGGGCAGTTTGTAACCTAAAATAAAATCTCCTAGCTTTAAATTCGGCTCCATGGCGAGATTTGATATTTTGTATGCTGAGAAAACAAAAAGCCGAATCACCAAGGCCATCACGACAGCCAGAATTAAAGCCTCCGAATAATCACGCAACAGCTGCAAGACCGAATCTCTTAGATCTCGACCTAAATTTTCTAAAAACTTAAATTTCATTATTTACTATTGAATATGATGAAAGAATCTCTGCCAACGAATATAACGCGGGTCACATATAAAATTGACCTGTGACAAGGTCTTTTCACAACTGAGCCAAACATATGTGGCTTTTCCGAGAAGGTTTTGGATGGGCAGATCCCCCCAATATCGACTGTCTTTTGAATGATCTCGGTTATCACCCATCAGGTAAATATGATCTGGAGGAACTACATGCTCCTCTTCTGTATAATGAAATCCATCTTTTGCAAGCAGTGAAAAATGCTTATGTTCACCAATCGTCTCTTCAGCCACCTTGTAATCTGAAATATCATCACCAATGTCAGCAGCACTCCATGCTGGAAGCTCCGACACCCAGCTGCTCTCAACTGGTTGACCGCCTACACTGAGCACCCCTTCTTCATCATAAGTAATTTTGTCACCCGGAAGCCCAATCACGCGCTTAATCATATAATAGTTGTCATTATCTACTGAACGAAAAACAACAACATCACCACGATTTGGTAATTTTGGTTTCGTCAGCCATCGACTCGAGAACGGCCACCTTAGGCCAAATGAATATTTGCTGACAATTATATGATCATTAACAAGAAGTGTTGGAATCATACTCCCCGACGGGATAACATACGGCTCAAACAGAACCCAACGAGAAGCCATAACCAGGCCAACGGCTAAAACAAGAAGACCAAAACTTTTTTTAAAAGATGCTTTTTTACTCATGCACCGTATGGAAAAAACGCTTCCACCGCAATGTCAGTGGGTTGCACAAAAAGCTGAGCACCGGAAGTGTTTCATCGCAGCTCAACCACACAAACATGGCACGACCCACTAAGTAATCACGAGGCACAAAGGCTGTGGTCTCCCAAAATCGACTGTCTTTTGAGTTGTCGCGGTTGTCTCCCATTACAAAATAACTATTTGGCGGTACGATTTGCGGACCGTAGTAAGAAGTTTTGCCCTTGCGCAAAAGCACACTAAACGACTGATCTCCAATTTTCTCTTCGAAATGGTCAAAAAATGATAAGGCTCCAGGCCCCTCACCCTGAAAATCTTCACTTTTGATCCATGAGAAGTCCGACAGATGTTTTTGCGGAATCTCATTTTTTACTAGCTCATCATTGATATAAAGATTTCCGTTTTCATAATATATTTTATCCCCAGGAACACCAACGACTCTCTTGATGAAAAAAAGATTCATGTCATCTGGGTACTTAAAAACTATAACATCACCGCGCTTTGGATCGCTAAAGTTGAGCATCCACTTTTCAGTGAATGGAATACGCAGCCCATATACAAATTTATTAACAAAAATATGATCGTGCACTAGGAGCGTCGGCAGCATACTTGAAGATGGGATCACATAGGCTTCCATAAATGCCCAACGTATCGTCAGTGCGATGAGAATGGCTACGGCAAATGATCCCGCACCCTCCGTCCAAAATTTCTTGTTTGCAAAAAATAATTTACTACTCATGCTAATCATCCACTTTCAATATAGCTAAGAATGCCTCTTGTGGGACTTCAACCGAACCCACTTGCTTCATTCTCTTTTTACCTTCTTTTTGCTTCTCTAAGAGCTTTCTCTTTCTTGATATATCACCGCCATAACATTTAGCTGTCACGTCTTTTCTC
>JAGRAK010000083.1 GCA_020434645.1 Bdellovibrionales bacterium
CCATACCACTGGCCATCTTTATAGTCTGGTGAAAGATCTGTTAGATAAATTGTGTTCAATGTAGACGCCGGAACCGAAACAACACCATCAGCCTCATACTCAACCTCGCCAAAAACAAAGGGTAAAAGCTTGGTAAAAATATCTGGCTTTAGCCACGACAAAGCATCACCATTCTCATCAGACTGTTTAACCTTGGTCGTAATCTGTTTCAGATTGGCGTTACCATGAATGTTCAAAACATGAACATTCGAAAATATATGTTCTAGTTCCTCAATCTTAAAGTTCATGAGATGACGTCGAAAACGCTGAGTGTTTTCACTCCCCAAGGCCATATCTAAAACCTGACGAAGCCCAATTGCACCAACCGGCCCAAGAGATGATCCCAAACCACTTTTTAATGTTTTAAATACTTTCGGGTTACGCTCAACCCATGTCGCGACTTTCGAACCCCAAAATGGAGTGCCCAGTGTCACAACAGATTTTAATCGCGCCGCCAAATCAGGATTAAAGCCCTTAACTCCCAAGTAGGTTTTATAATACCAAACAGTAGTAACAAGCCCTCCCTGAGAGTGAGCCACAACACTGAGTGTGCTGCCGGCATGCCCATACCTCTGCACACTCGATTCAATGAAATCATGAAACTGTTTTGCAAAATCATCAGTACGAAGACTGTCATTAGAAGTTTCATATTTGAAAGGCATCACCTGTACTCGCCCCAACCGCGAGTCGGCGTTGAGATGGTTGGTCAGTGCCTGCCTCATATTACCAAATGAATCTATGTCACCGCCAAGACCATGAATCAAAAATACAAAGTGATCGGTGTTTCCGTTAGCTGAGGCTACGCCGCAACTGAGACTCAAAACTAAAGCAAACAGGAACTGACCGAGCATTATTTCTCCATTGTTATATGAGGAGAAATAAATGCAATCTTACGGCCAGTTAAGCAAGGCTTCTTTTAAATTTGACTGCTCATATATTAATCAATGAGACAATTCTGGGCACACGCGTGCTTTTAACTCTCTAGAAATACTCAAATCACGATACGGCGAAAACGATCTAATTCTATCACGTATTCTTTCAAAGCCCGGCTCTTCATTAAATCCATCTGTATTTAGATCCCAATAGCTAACAGCTTCATCTCCAGAAAAATCACAAAACTGACGAAGAACAAGAGCTGAAATATAACCAGATGCATGCCAACCATTCCAGCAGTGCAGATACATGGCACCCGATGCCGGGTTCTTAAGAGCGAAGTAGACATCATCTAAAATTTGCTTTGCTCCAGACTTACTCATTGGGCTTTTTTGCAAGTAACTTAGACTTTGCGAAATATTTTTCTGAGGATGACAAATATTTTTCTCCATCGATGAGTCATAGTTCTCACTGTATAAATAATAACTTTTTGAGAAGCCCTCTAAACATAAATTTTCTCTCGCACTTTCTTGAAGCGGGTTCATATTCGATCGAGGGCTTTTCTTGTGGTAAGAATTATTAGCCCCACCCCTGTAGACGACACCCCTCAGCACCTGGCGAAAATTTCGCGCCCCATAAAGCGCATCATATCCATCACCGCGGTTGTCGATAAGTTTGTCGTACACATTGTTCAGATTGTAACGAGTGGCCATCTCATCCCAATTATCAGCCTGTGCCATGCTGGTAAGAATTGAACCCATCATAACCAGAGCACAATATTTAAGCAGAATATGCATACGCCCTCCTTGGCATTGTACTAAAATTCTGACATTTCAATATGTTAGCTGCAACCCAGCCTCGACCAAAGCCATAGCTCATGAATTTGACTTGTCGCGTTATTTGCGTTACTCTTCGCATCTTAAGGAGCCCGAATGTCATCTGCGTTGTCAAGTCAGTTCATTATTCTCGCCCTCTCATATCTTCTGGCTCATCCCGTGAGTGCCTACTACACGCCAAACCCTGAGCGTGGCTTATTCGCGAATAAATTTAATAGTCCCAGTGGTACAGTGGAGGAGTGCATTATTGCCAAACGACTCCCGAACTGGACAATGAGCGATAAAGATATTGATCGCGCTATTAAATCTGAAGCCGAACTGTGCGAAATTAATTTCTACAGCAAAAGCAATTTGCCTGTTGGGATTTGCCCTAAACTAAACAGCACAAACCCAGGGATTTTAATTTACGATTTGGGTTCAATTGATAAAGAAAATTTTGAAAATACCCAGTGTGCCAATCCGAGCGCAGAAACCAAAGTTATTGCCAAATTTAAGCAAAGTGTATCTTGCTCTTATACGCCATCAATAATTGGCTACTATCACCTCTCTCAAATATTAAATACCATGAATGTCCCAGCCGCGGTCATTCGAACGATGGAGATGACAAAGCACAAAGAGTTGCGCAATCAGGCTCTAGAAATAATCAAACTCAATGGCCGGTCTGATTCAATAATTTTTCAAACCTGGAGCGGCAGTTGGGGACAGGCCTACAGCTCTCCACCGGGTAAATACGCCGATCGCGTGATGACGGCTGATTTAAAACAAATTTTTGGAGCCCTTAGTAAAAACCCAAGAGGCGAAGAAAAATACAATGAAATTTATGGCCGTCGACCAAGTTATGAAAAGCGTTTTGAAACAATGATGGCACAACCACCCGCCAAGCGAGTAATGGACTCTCGCGACTTGAAAGAAATAGTCACGCACGAGATATCTGAAGAAAATTTACAAGTTCTCGTTCAAATGTCAGATGTCTCAGACATGCTGGTTTTTGACTACATACTCGGACAGCATGATCGACCAGGGAATATTCATTACAAAAATATGCTCTACTACAGCAAAGAAGGCTCAGATTGGCAAAAAATAAAAACTAAAGATGCCGAAACTTCTGCAGAATACGCAGCCGCAAAATACAAATTTAAAATTAAAGATATGATTTTAAAAGACAATGATTGTGGAATAATCAAAGGCAATGACACAAAAAACTTAGGCCTCATCAAAAATATTTCTCATATAAGTCCAAAAACTTATCAAAATGTTTTGCGCCTCACTGAAGCCTGGACAGCGCACCCGGATGTCACTCGCCAGCACGTCCAGCGCGAGTGGCTATTTACCGATCAAGACTACGAAAATGTCACTAAAGATCTACTCTCTTTACGAGACTTACTGGTTCAGCGCTGCGTATCCGGTAAACTAAAACAAGATTTAGATATAGCATCGCATTTTACAAACTCTACGCCTCTCACGAGCTGCGAACTACAATAAGGAAGTCCAAAATTCTTCTGGCGAATAAATCTGTAATACTGGCTCTGCATGCTTCAAAAAACGCTTCACCGCTCGTGCAATTGAAACGGGAGATTGATGATCAAAGGTTTGCACTGGCTCACAAATATCGCGAACATAATCTAGTTCTGAAGCAATGATCGGGAGGCCAACATTCTTAGCTTCTAAAAGAGGCAGGCCAAATGACTCTGCTCTCGACGGGTAAACCAGCGCCCGAGAAGTCAAATACAAAGATAGAATTTCATTTCTCGAAATTTCACCAAGATTAATAATTTTCAAGTTATCATCGCGACAGGCCTCATCGACCGCACTCTTCAATAAAGCGTCTCGATTATTTAGAGTTAAAACTAGACTTGGACGCAATCCCTCTTCAGCAAGTATTCGCCATGCTGCAATTAAATTTAAATGATTCTTGTGAGCCTCACCATCTGCAACATAAACAAAATCCCACCTAGGCGGCTGCCTGCTAGAAACAGCATCAATTTGGTTTTCAGCAAAAGGCAAAATGCGTATAGCGGGAGGCTTTCGAGTAGAATTCACTTCAAGCCATTTCAGAAGTGAACGCTTCATCGACGGCGTCTGCACGATATACTCTGACACTCGTTTACGAAATAATCGACTCACACAGCGCTCAGCCATTAAACGTAAACGTGTTTTGAACGCATATCCAAGTGGTAACTTCGCATCTAAATAAAGTCGATTTTGCAAAAAGATGACGACCTTACCCCAACTCCTAAAAATGGGCGGAAGACCATGAAAACACAAAATCAAATCACCACGACTTGACACAGAGCTTAAATAATACTCGGCACGCAGTCTTGAAATAATATTCGGATAAACCCATGTGATTTTAGCCAACGACGGAACGAACAATTCATTTTGAGCCCGAATATCTAAAATAGCCACCAATGGTTTTTTTGAATCCCATCCCGATAACAACGCCTGCAAAAGAATGAGACCACCACCCGTATGCACATTCGGCGCATACAAAATCAAATTATTTTCGCTCACTGACGACTCGCGTGCGAATAGATGTCGGAAGCGCACTGATTCTTTTTGCTACTTCTTGCGGGTCACTCACGCCTAGATCAATTGCGAGATACCCGAGCCGCGCATCTGTAGACAAATGCTGAGCCACGATATTCCCCTTTAAAGCTGAAATAATACCGTTCACTTCGCCAAGAACACCCGGCACGTTTCTATGAATATTGAGTATACGCGGATAGTCTCTTGGCATAGCCACATCCACTTGCGGAAAGTTCACCGCACCCGTTGTCGCCCCTGAATAAAAATATCGAGTGAAACTCTCGGCCACTTCTTGGCCAATAGCTTCTTGCGCTTCGATTGTGCTGCCACCTATATGAGGTGTTAAAATCACGTTCTCAAGCTCTTGAATCTCTGAAATAAATGGCTCTTTATTTGATGCCGGCTCTACTGGAAAAACATCAATTGCAGCTCCTGACAAATGCTTACTTTTTAATGCTCTCGCAAGAGCTGGGATATCAACAACCTTCCCGCGACTTGCGTTAATTAAATAAGAACCCGCCTTCATACACTTAATTTCAGATTCTCCCATCATCCCTTGAGTTAAACTGGTATCTGGCACATGAAGTGAAATAAAATCAGATTGCGCCAAACACTCGTGCAAAGTTTCACAAACTCGCGCATTGCCGAGTGGTAATTTTTTAACCACATCATAATAGATAACATGCACACCTAACGACTCGGCAATAACACTGAGCTGACTGCCAATATGACCATACCCGATAATGCCCAAGGTCTTACCCCGAACTTCATTGGCTCCGTCAGCCGACTTTTGCCACTGGCCTTTGTGCATTTGCATTGTGCGATCGGCCAGATGTCGAGAAAGCGCAATCATCTCACAGAGCACAAGCTCGGCAACACTTCGCGTATTACTATAAGGTGCATTAAAAACCGGCAGCCCGATCTCGTTTGCAAAATCTAAATCAACTTGATCTGTGCCAATGCAAAAGCAACCGACAGCCTCGATATCTGGTAGCTGCGCGAGAACACTTTTTGTGATCTGGGTTTTAGATCGAATACCTATGGCCTGAAAGCCTTTTGCTTTTGCAACCAATTCGTCGTCTGCGAAGCTTATGGTTTCGAGTTGAACTTGAAAACCGTTGGCTTCAAGTCGATTTTTGGCGCCTGGATGGATATTTTCTAGTAATAAAATCTTCTTTTTAGTCATGGCTTGAGTTTAATCGATGTTTTCAATAGAGTGTACATATCTATGAAAAATCTGACTCTGCTCGCCATTGATGACGATGAACTTATATTACAATCTCTACGCATTGGGTTACCCAAGCACTGGCGGCTTGAAGCCATCCATGGACTTAGTGAGCTCCCCTCAAAAGGCGATTTCACGGCAGCCTTTGTTGACATGCACCTCACTGGCAACACAAACAGGGCTGAAGGCATCGATGTTATCAAAAAATTAAAAGAAACTTTTCCAAACCTTGAAATTGTGGCCATGTCAGGTGATCTCGATCGAGATCTTATGGAGAAATGCCTTCGCGCTGGTGCCTCTCGCTATATTGCAAAGCCTCTAAATTTAGATGAAGTCATAATTACACTAGATAAAATTGAGGCTCTGCGTCTTTTGCAGGCTGCACCATTTCGCCATCCCGACATGAACATTACGTGGGTAGGCTCAAGTCCCGAGGCACTCCATGTTACCCGCCAAATTGCGATGTTAAAAGGCGAAGATGGACCTATTTTAATCGAAGGTGAAACCGGAACGGGCAAAGAAGTCGCCGCACAACTTATTCACAGCCAAGAGCCCGATCGACCCTTAATTGCAGTTAACGTTGCCGCTATACCAGAAAATTTATTTGAATCAGAGCTATTTGGACACGTTCGAGGCGCCTTTACTGGTGCCGACTACACAAAGGTAGGCTTAGCTGAAGCTGCAAGTGGCGGCGATCTTTTTCTCGACGAAATTGAAGCCTTATCACTCACTCTGCAAGCCAAACTCTTACGCTTTCTCGAAACCGGCGAAGTGCGTCGCATCGGCGCCAAAGAGTCGATACGAATCAAAACACGAGTCATAGCCGCAACAAATAAAAGTCTCGAACAGATGGTAAAAGAAGGCACATTTCGCGAAGACTTGCTGTGGAGATTATGCAGCAAAAAAATAAAACTTCCACCATTACGAGAACGCAAAGACGACATCGCTGAACTTTGCCACTGGTTTTTAGCTAAAGAAAAAAATCGTAAAAAAGAACTCTCTGCAGATGCTGTTAAAGTCATGCAAGACTACTCTTGGCCGGGCAATGTTCGAGAACTCAAGCGAATATGTGAACAACTCGCTGTGACCTCCCCCCTTCCCATTATACGCGGTGAAGATGTTCTTCATATTATCAAACCCACCCTAGACGCCGGATCAGTTGCTGCAATAGACTTCTCATTAGGGCTTGAAGCCATTGTCTCAAACTATGAGGCTATCGTTCTCACTCAAGCCTTGAATAAACTAAACGACGTCGACGAGGTCGCACGAACACTTCAAGTTTCGCGCTCAAACCTTTATAAAAAAATAAAAGATTACAACATTGAGTGGAGCAAACAGTGAGTGATCACGCTCTTTGGCAAAATCGACTTTATGTTGTAACCGCCAGCGCGACAGTTTTATTTTTTTTAATTATTGGCATCGTCTCTTATTTTCTACAAAAGAAAAATCCAAAATGGATCGGCATTTGGGCTAGTATCAAAAGTTGGGTCATCACTTCGCCCATACTCTTTATTTTTGTCGCGCTCCCCTCTCCGTGGCCACTTATATTTATTGTCATGATCGCTATTTCTGGGGCTAAAACATTCTTTAGAATGACCGGCATGTACCACCGAAGCTGGTTTGTATGGCTCACTTATGTTTTTATTATCATTCAAGGTTATTCGATTTACATGGGACACGATCGTTTTTTCAATATAATGCCCATGATTTTTCTAGCCTGCACAGCCGTCATTCCTATTCTGCGCAACTCTTACACTCAAATGATTCAGTTTATTGCGCTATCACTGATTAATTTTATTATTGTCGGCTGGGGATTTATGCATCTCGGGCGCATTATGCTATGGGATGGCGGCCCGCTTATTGTTCTCTACCTCGGCATTCTTTTTGAGTTTTGCGAGGCGACCAACTACGCTATCACCAGAAGCTTTGGTCACACAAAACCAATAAATAATATCTCGACTAAGTTTTCACTGGAAGGTTTTTTTGGCTCCATGTTTCTCACTATACTGCTAGCGTGGGGCTTAAGACATATGCTCCCAGATCGTTCTGAAATTTACTGGCTATCGGCAGCTCTCATAGTCTCTATTATTGGGCGATTAGGCGGCCTCACACTTTCAGTCATACGCCGAGATTTAAACATTAAAGAGACGGGTATTTTTATCATTGGCCGTGATGATATCCTTTCGCGAATTGATAAGCCTATGTTTGCCGCGCCCGTGTTTTACTTTGTCTATCTGATCATTCAAGGCATCATCAGCATATGAAAGATTGGAGCTACGACAACGAACAGTGGACGCAACTCCCTGGTCATTTAAAACATCTTCCATTATTTACCCGTCAGTTCGATTTGATGAGTTGGCTCTTTCGTTTACTTTGGGGTTTCATTCTTAAATTTATTATTTTCAGATTTTATGTCATTCTCAGAGTTAAGGGCAGTTACAAAGACATTTGGGAGAAACACCCTCGCCTTCTTGTTATTTCAAACCATGCGAGCCACATTGATGCAGTCTCGATTACAGCCTCTATACCTTTTCGCTACTGGATTCATCTCTACATATCGGCGGCAAAGGACTAC
>JAGRAK010000084.1 GCA_020434645.1 Bdellovibrionales bacterium
GAAGTTTTCCATCTTCGCAACTTCAGACAAAAATATAAACTTTCTTGTCACTGTCGTGCGGCTGATTTTTAAAAGTTTTGCAATTCTTCGCTGCGAAGTCGCTGAACACAGGAGTTCAAATATTCTAGGGTTTAACCGTCTCTTTTTCTGCCTATAACATCTATGAAAAGTGGCCTCAGAAAAACTAAATCGACAATGGTTGCATTTATACCTCATAAGCCGACGTCCGTCCGACCGGCGCACAAAAAATCCGTGTCGGACAGGAGGAGCAAATTGAGAGGCACACTTGGGGCAAAACGGCTTCATACCCACGTATTGTGCAATCAATCTGCCAGTTCAGATACTTAAGTCGCCCTGACCACAATCATGTAGACCAGTTTTAACCTTATTCCAGCCACCCATACGCTCCGTACGTCGGCGTAGAACAAAAAATAAGAATATAAGAATCATAATGAGCATGGCGACAGATAACCATTGCCCCCTAGTTAAACCTAAAGCTTGAAAGCCTATACCATGATCAGGCAAGCGGTATTGTTCGCCAATAATACGCGCGATGGTGTAGCAAATTCCAAACATGGCCGTGATTACACCCGGCTTACGCGGTTTGCGCCAAATCCAGGCCAGTACAATAAATACAAGCAGACCCTCAAGCACCGCCTGAATCAACTGCGATGGATATCTCGGCGTCAAAACGGGCGCCAAGGCCGCGAGCACCTCTGCATTGTGTTTTTCTGTCGCTTTTACCAAAGCGTCTTTAAATACATCAATGTAGTGCGCCGTTTTATAATTATAATTACTCACCCATGAAACCCAAAGATCACTAGTTGCTGAAATTTTTTCTCCCGCACGTGTCGTGATTTCACCAAGTGACTGCACGGCTGGAGCTAGAGCTTTTAATTTGTCTAGCTCTGAACTTCCCCACATATAAATCTCAGTGGGAAATTTCACTGCAATAGGCAAATCGGGTTTACACTCACGGCCATAAAGCTCGCCATTAATAAAATTAGCAATGCGCCCAAAAAATATAGCCAAAGGGCCACCAAAACATAAAATATCAATCAGGTGAGAAGCCACGAGTTTGTGTTTACGCGCAAACAAAATACAGGCGATGGCGATGCCGGCAATACCACCGTGAGAGGCCATCCCTCCCTTTTGCACTTCAAGCAGCGCCCAAAAGGGGAATTCCTTGTGAAAAGTAATAAATAAATCAGGAGAATAAAATAAGGCATAACCGATCCGCCCACCAGCCAGAGTGCCGATGGCTCCATAAGTAATAAAATCAGCGACCTGTTCGCGAGTGAGTTGGATCGTTCCGCGCCTGGCCATTAAATCTACAAAATAATACGAAAGCCCAAAACCAAGTAAATAGGCGAGCCCATACCAACGAACACCAATACCTTCAGTAAATTCTATTAAAAATGGTGATAAATTATGAACCCATGCCCCTGACATAGACCTATTGTGGCTTTTAGGTTAAAACTCTGACAAGAAGTATTTTGATTATTTACAGCTGAAATTACAAAAAGGTCTGCTTTATGCAAATTATTTTAGCCTCCACATCACCTTATCGAAGGCAACAGCTGAAAGATTTTGGTTTAGAGTTTCGCTCAATTGCACCAAAATTTGATGAAGAGAGCTTTAAATCAAGTAAATTGCATCCAAGAAAACTCTGCACACTTTTAGCTCAAAAAAAAGCAGAAAGCCTGACCTCACAACACCCCAACGCCCTAATTTTAGGAGCCGATCAGCTCGTCAATCTAGAGGGTAAAGTTTTAGGCAAACCCAAGACTCGCGAAAAAGCTCTTCAAATGCTTAAGCAAATGAGCGGCAAAACTCATGAGCTCATCACTTGCCTTTGCGTTTGCTATCAAGGCAAAGTCTATAAAGCCACTGTTGTCGCCAAGATCAAAATGCGAAAGCTCACACGAGATGAAATATTACGTTACATTTACCGAGACAACCCTCTTGACTCTGCTGGATCTTATAAATTTGAAATGTCGGGGCTCAGCCTAGTTAAAAAAATGACAGTGCCAGACCCGTCAAGCCTGACAGGACTACCACTAATATCTCTTATGCAGATACTACTTAAAATTGGCGAGCCCATCCCTTTTAAATAAAAGCCTCAACCCTTTTGGAACCGAATTTCAAAACATGTATTTTGAAATAAATCATTAATGAAAATACTCGCTTTGTGTTCATCCAAGATACCTTTTGAAATAGCCAAACCGAGCCCCGTCCCTTCATTAACTGGCTTAGTAGTAAAAAATGGCTGAAAGAGCTTACCTTCTACCTCTTGTGAAATACCCTTGCCCGAATCGATAACTCGCAAGACAATGCTCGAATCCTCTGTAAAAAGCGACACCTCAACCCACTGCTGAGCTAAATTCTGAATAGCGTATATGCTATTATTAACTAAATTAATTAGCACTTGCTCTATTGCCAGCGCATCACACAGAACAAATACATCTTCTTGAATATGAACTTTAAATTCAATTGATTTAAAACTGCTATTTATCTTAAACGTACCAATAGTCTGTTTTATGATCTCACTTAAATTTTCAATTTTATGAGCTGAAGCCCCCTCCGTACTAGAAAACATACGAAGACCTTTTACTATTTTTTCAATTCGTGCCGAAGCTCGTCTCATGATTTCTATTTTAGCCTTCAACTTATCAGGGTTATTGAGCGTAGATGGCAAAAGCTGAATTGTGCCCGACAAAATCGCAAGCGGATTATTAATCTCATGCGCTACTCCTGCCGACATCTCTCCGAGAGAGACAAGCTTTGCCTTTTGAATAGCTCCCCGCTGATCACTTTCAAGAAAAATAAAATAGTAAGATAAAAAGAAACACATAGTGATGAATGCGCCAAGAAAATTAATTCGCTCAAGTAAAACCTCTGAAATGTCTGTATGGATCCACGATGGAGGTATGCCAAATGTAAGATTATTTGTGATCAATAGCCACGTTGCAAATGAGAAGCACACCCCCAAGGCTGTATAGAGCTTTCGATTTTTATCGAAAATTATCAAGCTCATCACCATAAGCGGCAGTAAATGAAACTCATCTTTAGATCTATGCCCCACCCCCAATGAAGAGCAAAATATCAAAAAATTACACACAAGTAGAAAAAAAAGCTTAGCTCCACTTTCATGTTTCAAAGCCATTAATAAAAAAGTAATGGGCGTTGCTATTAATATTGCTAGCGCAGTTGAAATCGCAACCGCCCGAGCCCCCTCAAGCCAATAAAAAGGGGCGTTTATAAGCGTATATATTGAGATAAATATTAAAATACCCTTAAATACTCTATCTGCTGCCAGCGCATGTGGATTGTATTTTATCATGCGAGCAAGCCTCTTTTGTAATTTTCAACATGGGAGCAAATAATGCTCTTAATTTTATTCACATCAAATGGCTTTGATAAAATTTCATTAAACGAATGCTTCGCTTTCGCATTCAGATCGCCTGTTAAAAGATATTTTGGGGCTTGATCTGTTAAGCTTTGAGCCAGTTCATCGCCGTTCATTTCAGGCAGTCGATAGTCAATAAAATACAAATTCGGGGGCTCATCACGAGCGCGCGTAAGTGCCTCTAAAGGGCTTGTGAAGGTTGAAATCTCGATACCCTCTTCAGAAAATAACTCTAAAAATAGCTCACAAAGCACCGGCTCATCTTCTATTAAATAAACTTTAAATGTCTTCTCCTCCAAACTCATAATGGGCAGCCTAACACTCCTTTATTTAATTTTCATGTCCTTACACATACTGACATTTTTACGGCGTCTCACTTTGATACAATTTTGCCCGTATTATTTGGCTACACTTTCTTAACAATTTAGCCTTTAGGCCTTAAGAATCAGAGACACTTAGCCGAGAAGTTATCTGTCGGACGTAAGCTCTTAGCTCCTAAACTGTACGTATCAAATACGAGGGGACGTCCTATGTCGATTAATGAAATACCTATTTGGGCTGCCGATGCTGCTGCCGCCATTTTACAAACTGTACTTAAAAAAGATCCGTTTACATTTCATCACTGCTGTCGCGTAGGCTTGGCGGCTAGACAACTTGGCAAGGCTATGAATCTGCCCGAATTTGAACTGGCCATCCTTGAGTATTCAGGACTTTTTCATGATATCGGCAAAATCGGGCTCTCTGACAGCATACTTTTAAAGCCTGGTCGCCTTGATGAAAATGAGCATGCCATCATGAAAAATCATGCCGAGATGAGTATTCAAATTATTCGCCCACTAACTAAACATGCGTTTTTTAGATTTTTAGTCCCAGGAATTCGCTATCATCATGAACGCTTTGATGGCAAAGGCTACCCCATTGGCCTTATGGGAGAAAAAATTCCACTCATAGCTCGCGCTGTGGCCGTTGTCGACTCAGTGGACGCCATGATGAACACTCGGCCTTATCGCCAAGCTCTGAATTGGGACTATGTACAAAAAGAACTGATTGATTATTCTGGAACTCAGTTTGACCCTAATCTTGTGCGTATTTATTTAGACGCTGCAAAAAATGGTTTCTTTGAAAAAGAAGCTCTCAAAGATGATGTCGTAATTCAGCATATCTTAAGAGCGGCTTAATATTATAGGCGCCGCAACCTAGCTTACAGATAACTCATACAGCTTCGCTATTTTAAAATAGCCGCAGCTAAGTACTGACCTGTAATGCTTTTTTTATTTTTTATAACAAACTCTGGCGTTCCGCTGGCCACACGTTCTCCTCCCGCGCGCGCTCCATCAGGACCTAGATCTACAACCCAATCACAACACTTAATCACATCTAAATTGTGTTCAATGACGACCACAGTGTTGCCTTGAGCCGCTAACTCCTGAAGAAGATCTATGAGCTTTCTAATATCTTCAAAGTGAAGACCTGTCGTAGGCTCATCAAGAATATATAAAGTTTTACCGGTACCCCGCTTCGATAACTCTTTTGAGAGTTTAATTCTTTGAGCCTCGCCTCCAGAGAGAGTGGTTGAACTTTGGCCTAATGTTAAATAATCAAGTCCAACTCGGTTTAGAGTTTCGAGCTTTCGGTGTATAATAGGATGATTTTTAAAAAACACCAACGCCTCTTCAACCGTCATGGCCAAAACATCTGAAATTGATTTGTCACGGTATCGTATACTTCGCGTTTCACGATTATACCGAGCCCCCATGCATACGTCACAAGTGACATACACATCAGATAAAAAATGCATCTCAACTTTTTTTAGCCCACCACCCTCACAACCCTCGCAACGACCACCCTTAACATTAAAACTAAATTGGCCTGGCTTATACCCCCTGATTTTAGACTCAGGTAAATTCGCGAACAGATCTCGAATTAATGAATAAAGACCGACATAAGTAGAGGGAGTCGATCGCGGAGTTCGACCGATGGGCTTTTGATTGATCTGAATAATTCGATCAATATTTTCATCCCCTATGATTTTTTCAAAAGGAGAAGGTACAAGTGTCGATTTATTTAACTTCTGGGCAAAGATTCTATAGAGTGTGTCGATAATAAGGGTTGATTTTCCGCTACCTGAAACGCCTGTAATCCCGCAAAGCGTACCAAGCGGGATTTCTAAATTTACGTTTTTTAAATTATTGCCGCTTGCCCCAATGAGCTTAAGTTTTTCGCCAGACCCTTTTCGTCTCTCTGTCGGAAGCTTTACTTTAACTTTACCGCTTAAGTATTGGCCGGTTAGGCTGTTCTTATTTTTTTCAATATCACTTAGGGTTCCGACCCCCATCACCTCACCGCCTAAACGACCGGCACGAGGACCTATATCAATAACATGATCCGCACTTCGTATTGTCTCTTCATCGTGTTCAACTAGAATTACAGTATTACCACGATCACGAAGCTCTTTTAAAATATCTAAAAGTCGCGCATGATCTCGCGGGTGAAGCCCAATACTCGGTTCATCGAGCACATAAAGAACCCCTATAAGACTAGAACCCACTTGGGTAGCCAAACGAATCCGCTGAACTTCTCCTCCAGACAAAGTGCGAGTCGGGCGATCTAGCGAAAGATAGCCCGTGCCCACACGAATCATATAATCTAGGCGTGACACTATTTGTTTAATTATTTTTTCAGAAATTAATTTTTCGCGATCTTCAAATTGAACTTTCACTAAAAAGTCCCGAAGCTCATCTGCCGCCATCTTTGAAAGCTCGGCAATGTTTTGACCTTCAATAAATACATTCAGAGATGACTTTTTTAGCCTTAGCCCTTTGCAAACATCGCACACCTGTAGCGCAGGAGTGGTTTCTTCGCCATCATCATCTGTGTCGACATACTCTTCGTCTGCCAAACCCACAACACCCATACCATGGCAATTCTCACAAGCGCCACGTGGGTTATTAAAACTAAAAAATCGAGGCTCCATATCCGGAAAACTAAACGCACATATAGGGCAAGACCTGTGAATCGAATAAATTTTAGGCTTTTGACCGACAACCTCTAAGGTGACAAGGCCTTTTGCCAAGCTGACCGCTTTATTAATGCTGTCTCTTAACCGGGGCGTAAACTTCGGATCATTTACAAGTTTATCAATAACTAAATCAATATCATGGCGCTTATGCTTTTCTAGTTTTTTTGCTTTATCTAAATCAATCCAAGCCCCATCTACTTTGGCTTTTACAAAGCCCTTTTTGATCCACTTTTGAAACTCTGCGAGATACTCGCCTTTTTCTCCTTGGGCCATTGGTGCCATTATAAAATACTTCGTATTTTTAGGTAACTTCAGCACCTCTTCAACAATTTGCTCAGGCTTTGAAGCCACAACCGGAACATGATGCGTAGGGCAATTCGGAGCGCCCACACGGGCATATAGCAATCTGAGAAAATCATATATTTCAGTAACCGTACCCACTGTAGATCGCGGATTTGTAGAAATTGATTTTTGATCAATGGCTATTGACGGAGAGAGCCCCGTGATTGAATCCACAAGCGGCTTTTCAAGTTGCTCCATAAAATTTCGAGCGTAGGCCGATAAACTTTCAATATACCGCCGCTGCCCCTCAGCATAAATAGTATCAAATGCTATGGTCGATTTACCCGATCCACTTAGGCCTGTGATAACGGTGAGCTTGTTACGCGGAATCTGTAAATTGATACCTTTTAAATTATGCGCTCGTGCATTTTTAATCGTTATGCCTTGAAATTCTTCTTTCATAAGAAGGTCACTCTAAGCACTTTGTCGGCTATTGGCAATCAGGACAAATGCCATAAAGCTCCAGCACATGCCCGGTGAGCTTAAAGCCATTGTTCTTAGCTACCAACAGCTGAAGCCTCTCAATGTCGGAGTTTTGAAATTCTACAATTTTACCACATACAGAACATGACAAATGGTCATGATGAGATTTTGGCGTGAGTTCATATCGCGCCGGAAAACCTCCCATGCGCACTTCTGTTACAAATTGCTTTTCAGACAAACTCTTTAAAAAGCGATAGACAGTAGCAAAACCAATTTCTTTATATTTTGGCTTCACATTTTCAAATACTTCTTGAGCTGACACATGAGCTCTCCCACGACTGAGAACGCCCAGTATAGCCAACCTCTGATCTGTGACTTTAAGCCCCATATCTCGAATAATGCGCTTTAAGTTCTCATCACTTAATTTTTCTCTTTGAATAATGACTTCGTCTTTAGAAAATGCCGATTCATCTCGGCCTTGCATCAACCTAGACAGAGAAACCACCTGGCACACCCTTCACAACACGACTGACAGCATCGTGAGGATGCAGACTTTCTAAATGCTCAACATGTATGAAGTAGTCAGAAATCCTAGGGTCTGATTCAAAAAGGCCCCGCAACTTTCGAGCTGCATCTTCGCAAAACATAAGATTTGCAGCATTTAATCGAGCAAATTCTTGCTCATCGGCTCGCTTAACAGCCGACTGCACAGGGGTGCCTAACTCTTCTTCTGCACTGTCAATTAAATTTAATATTGTCATTGGCTGCAAGTGATCTTTTACGCGCACTTCAACTCTTGCAATACTTCTTTGTGCATGCGGAAACGCCACCATAGACTCTTTACTTACAAGCCAATTGGC
>JAGRAK010000085.1 GCA_020434645.1 Bdellovibrionales bacterium
ACTTCTGAAGATAAATCTTGTTCGATGTCAGACGATTCGTCTGCTCCGCTACCATCTTCAGAAACCATAAGTTCTGTATTAAGACGAGCAGCACGACCCACAAGATCTCGTAAGTAATAAAGACGACTACGGCGAACAATACCACGACTCACGATTTCAACTTTTTCAAGCTTTGGACTTGAGAATGGAAAAGTTCTTTCAACTCCCACGCCACTTGACATCTTTCTCACGGTAAATGATTTGCCAAGACCTGAACCCTGGATTTTTATACAAACGCCTTTATAAATCTGAACGCGTTCTTTTTCGCCTTCTTTAATTCGAACGTATACTTTCACCGTATCGCCTGATTTGAAGTCTTCAAACTTTTTGATCCAATTTTTCTCTTGGGCTCTTTTTAATGTAATGCGACTAATAAAATCCATGTTTACCTCGTGAGTTTTGAGCTGGCCAACCTATCATTGCCCCATCAGTCGGTCAAGGCAGATGGCAACTGCTGATCGAACAGATAAATGCCTAAAATCATCCTCAGACGACCCCCGAATTGGGTCCAATACAAAGTCGCACTGATCAATCACGTCATCAGTAACGCCCCAGCCGGTGCCAAATAGCAAATACGTTGGGCGAGAGCGATCGCTCCACATCTTCTCACGAAGCTCACTAAAGCTAATTTTTGGAAATTCTCCGCGATTCTGGGCACTTGTGGCAATTATAAGGGGTTTTACTTTAAATTCTTTTAATGAATCCTCTAGCGTCTCAGCTAAGCGAACCATACGAACAGCCGTCTTACGTTGAGGATTGTGATCAGATCCCTCACCCACCATCCAGTGATCAAGCACCCGACTGACAAACATAAGCTGCTCTTGAGCCTTATTAATAATAAAGTACCGGCTCACACCAAATACCCGACTACTCCTGGCAATGTCATGAATATCGAAATTTGTCACATTGGTGCAAACGACTTCGCCATGCTGATTCAGGCATGGCCAGTGCACAAGTCCGAGTGCCAGTTCTGGGGGCTGACTCACAAGCCCAGGTTCAACTTTACTCACAAATTTGCTCCGCTAATTTGACTTATTGTTTCAGCTGTTATTCCGCAAACAGAATAGTCCTCTATAGAAAAATCTTTTAAAAATACTGCTGATTTTTTTAGCTCTAAAAGATGAGTGCTTGTCACTAGATCTGGCCGCTTCTGCAAAGTCAAAAGTATTGAGAGTACTCGCCTGATCGAATTAATTCTAGCGTGATCTCCGCTGAGAAAAACAGACGGCACCCGCCGAGGTTGAGTCTTTGCATTATCACCAGCGCTCTCGACACCTGAATAGTCAATTCTCTGCGGACGAGTAAAAAGTGGCGCCTCTAACAAACCATCATCACTAAAACTGTCTTTTGAGTGCGAAATTTCGTTACCCAAAACCCCGGGCAAAAATCGAGAAATAGAATCAATTAATACAAGCGCACCGAGTTCGCCTCCACTCAGTATGTAATCACCAATAGACACCTCTTCATCAATACAATCATTGATAAATCGCTGATCGACCCCGCCATAACGACCACAAATAAGAGTGATGGGTTGATCTTTTGTCACCCAGGTGCGCGCCATACTATCTGACCATTTTTTACCATGGGCTGAAAGCATCACCCTATGCCCCGCTTGATCACCCAAAGATTCAAGCGCTTGACGTAGTGGCGAATAGAGCATCACCATGCCGTCGCCACCACCATAAGGGCGATCATCGACTGTGTGGTGAATGTCAGCAGTAAAGGATCGCGGATTCACCGTGTGAAGCTGAATATCTTCGCGCTTTAATGCCTGGCCAACCACCCCATGCCGAAGAGTCCCCTCAATCAGTTCAGGAAACAATGTGATCACATTAAATCGCATAAGCCCTCTGGCAAATTCATCTGCACAACATTGTTAGCGGAATCAATCTTGATTATAAATTCATTTATAAAGGGGATCAGCACTTCCCGACCTTGATATTCAACTTCAAGTAAGTCCTGCACTCCGTTTGAACTAAACCCTTTAATTCTTCCAACTACACCTAAACTCTTATCATGAACTTGAAAGCCCAAAACCTCGTGAAGATAAATCGTTTCTCCAGCCTCTGATTTTAAATAAGATTCGGGAATTTCAAATGTAAGACCTTTTAACTCTTCAGCGCGATTTCGATCAGTCACGCCATCTAGTAAAATAACAAGCCCATCTTTATGTACGCGTTTTTTAAGCACCCCAAATGTTTGCACTTCACCAGACTCACGGGATTTCAAACGCACCTCTGTCAGTTTGCCGAGCCAGTCCGCCTGCCCCGCAAAAAGACGCATAAAAACTTCGCCCTTTATGCCTTGAGCATCCTTTACGTGTCCCACTGCAATATATTTATGAGAGTCGGTCATTGCCGATTTTATGCCTTATTTCTAGACGCAGCGCAAGGCACAAATGGAAAGCGCCATCAGCCATGAGTTCTGCTTCTAGTATTAAATTATTCTACGATTTCAAGAACGCTACGCTTTTGTAGCTTTGTGCTCGCAGCGTTTAGTATTGTACGCATTGAACGCGCTGTGCGACCTTGTTTGCCGATGACTTTACCAAGATCTTCTTTTGAAACTTTAAGTTCAACGACTGTCGTTTGCTCGCCTACAATCTCATTCACTTCAACGTCATCTGGATTGTCGACCAGAGCTTTTGCCATAAATTCAACTAGATCGCGTAAGTTTGTATGATCCATTTTCTACCCCTACTTTAACTGCTTCAGCTGGTGGATGATAGGTCTATGCTTTTGCTTCAGTAAATTTGCGAATTAATGATTGCACACGTTCTGTGGGTTGTGCACCTTTTTTAATCCAAGTGTTGATTTTGTCCATTTCAAGTTTAAGTGGAACATCTTTACCCTGTGGGCGCGGATTGTATTGTCCGACAACTTCAATGTAGCGACCTGTTGCTGCATACTTTTGATCTGCAACAGTAATGCGGTATTTTGGAAGATGCTTTGTACCAAATCGAGCTAAACGTATAACAACCATTTCTTGTAAACTCCTGTAAATGAAGGGTTATGTCTACATGCTTTAAATAGGTTAAGCAAGACTTAAGCTAAGTAAAAAATGCCTTAAAATGGCATTTTAAAGCCGCCACCCTTGCCTAAGCCCATTTTCATCATCTGAGACATCATTTTTTGCGACTGCTCAAATTGATTAATAAACTTATTTACATCGCTCACTTGCGTGCCACTGCCTTTGGCAATGCGCAAACGCCGCGAGCCGTTTAACACCTTGTGGTTATTTCTTTCTTGGTTGGTCATAGACTGAATGATGGCCTCGATTTTTTTAAGCTCTTGATCAGGCGGGGTCATACCTTTTAGCTTTTTAGAGAGTTGCCCCATGCCTGGCAGCATACTCATCATAGACTCCATACCCCCCATCTTTTTCATCATTCTGAGCTGTTTTAGAAAGTCATCCACAGTAAATTGCGATTTGGCCATTTTTCGAGCTGAATCTCGAGCCGTCTTCTCGTCCATGACTTCTTGAGCTTTTTCAACAAGGCTCAGCACATCCCCCATATCAAGAAGTCGTGACGCCAAGCGATCTGGGTGAAATAACTCAAGGGCTGCAATCTTTTCACCAGTTCCCAAAAACTTAACCGGAAGCCCGAGCGTTTCGCGAATACTAAGAGCTGCCCCACCACGGGCGTCACCATCTATTTTAGTTAAAATCAGGCCTGTCAATTGAACCGCTTGATGAAAGCCTTCGGCGACATTCACGGACTGCTGGCCGAGCTGGCTATCAGCCACAAGAAGTACTTCAGCTGGATTAAAGCTTTTCTTTAAAAGTCGGAGCTCATCCATCAACTCTTCATCAATTTGCATTCGTCCTGCAGTATCAAGAATCAAAACCTCAACCATTTCATCTCGTGCCCAGAGAAGTGCTTCTTCCATTATTTTTTTAGGGTCGCTTGATGTGGTTGTAAAAATAGGTAGCCCATTTTGCTTTGCTAAGATCTCTAATTGTTCACGGGCGGCAGGGCGATAAACATCGACAGAAACAAGACCTGGTTTTTTCTTTATTTTTTGTCGCACGTGCAGTGCCAGCTTTGCTGAAGTCGTTGTTTTACCAGCACCATTTAAGCCCACAACCATGACTATGGCTGGATCACCTTTTAATATAAGATCAGACTTCGTACCACCTAATATGGCCGTCAGCTCGTCATTGACGATTTTTGTAAACTGCTGCCCTGGGCTCACACTATTTAATACATCAGCCCCAAGAGCCTTTTGTTTCACACGATCTAAAAATGTCTTCACAACTTTAAAGTTAACGTCAGCTTCAAGAAGTGCCATACGAATCTCTCGAACAGCCTCATCAATATTGGCCTCTGAGATTCGGCTTTGACCGCGAACTTTTTTTAAGGTGCCTACAAGCTTATCAGAAAGATTTTCAAACATAATTTACCACCGAACAAATGAAGATCGTTTTAGCGTTGCAAAGGCTATTACATAGAGAATGCAAAGAGTCAAAAACGCAATCGCCGCAGCAACAAGCGGATTGACATCTGAAACCCCTAAAAGCCCATGGCGAACGCCATTTATAAAGTATAGCAGTGGGTTTAGGCGTGCCAGACTCTGCCAAAATGGGTGTAGCGTGTGAATCGAAAAAAACACACCACCTAAATATATAAGCGGCAAAAGAATAAAACTATTGACGGCTGACATATGGTCAAAACTTTTCGCCCAAAAAGCTGTGGCAAGCCCAAGTAGTGAAAAGGCGAGTCCCCCTACAGTTAGAAAATAAAATAACCACAGAGGGTGCGCCACGCCGAGTACGTGCCCAATTGAAAAATAAGTAAAAAGTGACCCCACCAAAAAGGTGATAAATCCAACCAATACCCCACGAAATAAGCCGCCAAGCGCAATAGCCGATATGATTTGAAAATAGCTAATCGGTGAAACCTTAAGGTCTTCGAGATCTCCGGCAAATTTAGCCACAATCACAGAACTTGATGCATTTTGAAACGCATTATTTAAGCAACCCATCATCACAAGACCTGGGATTAAAAACTCTAAATAAGTCACTCCCTCAGCCACTTTTATAAAGGCGCCCAAACTCACACCGAATATTAATAAATAAAGCGAGGAGCTCACAATAGGCGTCAATACTGTCTGAATACTCACTTTAAGAAATCGTTTAATTTCTTTTTTTAACAGACTAAGAAATGGGCGAAAACTAAGTTCTGCCGCAGGTGGCGCAGGCGCAAATTTTGAATTTGATAGGCTCATGCGTTGTCCTCACGATTAAATATCACTTCACGAAAGGCATCTTCAAGATTACCCTCTGAAATATTGATGTCTTCAATGGCCTCAACATTGAGTTTTTCTTTGAGAAGAAGCTCCCCAATCGGCTCACCACTTTTAATAATAAACTCTAAAGGCTCAATTTGATTTCGACATTTAATTTGAACTTTTCGCATCGTGTATTTTCGAATTAAATCCTTGGTCTCGCCCACCAGCTTCAGCTCTCCGCGATCTAGTAAGCCCACACGGTCGCATAAAAATTCGGCCTCTTCTAAATAATGCGTAGTCAGAAGTATAGTCACTCCCTGCTTTTTTAAAACTTTAACAAATTCCCAGAGCTGCGAGCGCAGTTCAATATCAACTCCAGCGGTGGGCTCATCAAGGAGCAATAGCTTTGGACTATGTACAAGAGATTTGGCAATAAGAAGTCGCCTTTTCATTCCGCCTGATAATTGCTTCACTTTTTTATTGCGATGCTCATAGAGGCTCAGCTCATTTAACAAATAATCGATTCGCTCTTTATTTTTATACAAACCATAGTAACCAGATTGAAAATCCAATATTTCTTCAACATTAAAATAGCCATGATTAATAATTTCTTGCGGCACAAAGCCTACATTTTGCTTAGCCGCACGTGAGTCTATTTGATTATTAAAACCATTGACAAAAATTTGCCCACTTGTCGGGGTCTCAAGGGTGACAATTGTTGAAATAATCGATGTTTTACCAGCTCCATTTGGACCCAAAAGCCCAAACACTTCACCTTCATTCAAAGAAAAACTAACGCCGCGAACAGCCTGAACCGGAGATTGCCCCGAGATATTGTATGTTTTCACCAGATCCTGAACTATCAGAGGCTCAGCTGGCTTTTGGTCGAGTCTAGAAGTCATATTTTTTCACCATTCTGGAATAGAATCTCTATTCTATACCATGTCGCCCTCAACTCACCAAGATGAATTGACGATAAGAAATTGTGACTAAAGTAAACCACCCACAGATGATACCTGTGCCTATTCAAGACTTTTTATCGGGCGTAATAGTGCCCGTAAACCTTTATGTAAAATTAAATGATAATAAATTTATTTTAGTCTCAAAAGCCGGCAACAAAACCAATCGTGAACAAATCAAAACCTATGAAGATAAAACCGTAGAATACCTTTGGGTCAAAAGAGCAGATTATGCGCTTTTTGCGCGAAACAATATGACCATAGCCGGCGTTATCGTCACTCAAAACAATTTAAATG
This sequence comes from Bdellovibrionales bacterium, assembly GCA_020434645.1. GTDB lineage: Bacteria > Bdellovibrionota > Bdellovibrionia > Bdellovibrionales > UBA1609 > RBG-16-40-8. Next base: position 6,527 of record JAGRAK010000085.1, read on the forward strand.
TCTCTCAGAAATCTCAAGTTCTAGGTCAGGCGGCTAGCACTGTGTTTTTAGAACTAGAACATGCCGGCATGGGCTTTGAAACCTACTCGCACTCTAAACAGATTGTTGAAGCCACCGTCGCGCTCACTGAAAATCATAGAGATTTAAGCGATCTCCTCCTTGGCTTAAAAGAATGCTCTGATGAATTACTTCGACACTCTTTGGCCGTGAGTTATGTCAGCATTTTAATTGCCCACACACTAGGATGGGAGAACAAACAAACTTTAGAAAAACTCACTCTCGGCGCCCTTCTGCACGATATTGGGCTCAAAGTCTTACCCCCTGATATTATCGCAAAACCCAAAGGTCGCATGACCTATGAAGAAAATTTGCAATACGAACAGCACCCCTACAAGGGCATGCAAATGCTGTTAAGTCTTGGCATTGTGCCAGATGATGTAATTGCAATTGTGTACGAACATCATGAAAATGCCATCGGTCAAGGCTACCCCAGAAAGCTACGCAATATAAAAATTCATCCACTTGCCAAAGTCGTAGCCCTAGCTGATGAATTTTGCAATTTGACTATGAAAAATCCGAATTGTCCTGTGCCAAAAAGTCCACGCGAAGCCCTACTCACAATCGAACACACTATGGGACAACCTCACAATAAAGAGGCCTTTCGTGCCCTACAATTAGTCGTTAATAAAGAGTTCGCACGATCTGCATAAAGAAAAAGTGCCCTTGCATGACAAGAGCACTTTCAAGATTTGTAGCAAATATCTACTCACAAGTTCTAGCGTGGTGCTACATCTTTGTATCCTGCTTTAGGATTTGATGTGATGCGAATTTCATCATGATACAAGACATTATTGTCAGGCAAAGCACCCTTGTAGATACCAAACTTGGCATATGTTCCACCTACGTAGTTCCCAGCCGTGTTACCCGTTCTTGTGTAAACCAAATTTTTATCTTTCCAAATTTTTATAATGCCTGTGCCTTTATACGAAGGCCTGTACTGAACCACAAAATCAACCCACTTGCCTCGATCAGCCGACACTGGGTTTAAGAACTGCTCTTCTTTACTAAATCCTGCACCTTCAGTTTTGATTTTCCAAGTGCCTGAGCCTGTGTATAGAGCCACTGTGGGCTGAGTGTTGCCATCTGGCTCATGAATTTGAAATGGAATTTCAAATCCAGCAGGCGTTTGCCAGTTACTCGGAATATAAACACTAAACCCAAACCAGTAATCCTTTTCAAAATCCATAGATTTATTTGCGCCTTTAATAACAACTTCTGCGCGCTTTTGGTTGGACATATTCGCCGTCACTTCTGATCGCATAGCGTATTTACCACTCAATGCCTGCTCTGAGCTGATAGTCGGGCAGTTTCCGCTACAGTTAAACTGCGTCGTGATGCTGTTCTTTTCAAAACCCTCATAGAAATCCACGAGTGAATCATCTCTATTGCCTGTTGGAGTTGGAGTTGGAGTTGGAGTTGGAGTTGGAGTTGGAGTTGGAGCTGGAGTTGGAGTTGGAGTCGGTG